>NZ_JBYTAG010000018.1:0-16270 GCF_058787995.1 Cupriavidus sp. FW305-27 | reverse complement strand
CCCCCCCCCCCCCCCCCCCCCCCCCCCCCGCCCTGGTTGTGCCCGTGCTCGCCGCTGGCGTGATCACCGGCTGCAGCAGCATCAACGAAGCGATGCAGCCGGACAAGATCGACTACAAGTCGTCGGCCTCGAAGCGCACGCCTACGCTGGATATCCCGCCCGACCTGACCAAGCTGGAGGGCGATCGCCGCTATTCGGTGCCCGATGCGAACGGCACCTCGACGCTGTCGACGTACAGCCAGGCCACCAAGGTGCGCGAGCAGTCCCCGAGCGAGAACGTGCTGCCCTCCGCCCAGGGTATCCGCATGGAGCGCGACGGCAACCAGCGCTGGCTGGTGATCAGCAACGGCATGCGCGGCGACCAGCTGTGGCAGCAGCTGCGCGGCTTCTGGCAGGAAAGCGGTTTCCTGCTGGTGCAGGACTCGCCCGAGACCGGCATCATGGAAACCGACTGGGCCGAGAACCGCGCCAAGATCCCGCAGGACATCATCCGCAACACCATTGGCAAGGTCTTCGACGGCCTGTACTCGACCTCGGAGCGCGACAAGTTCCGCACCCGCGTCGAGCGTTCGCAGAACGGCACGCTGGAGGTCTTCATCAGCCACCGCGGTGCGCAGGAGCAGCTGACCGGCATCGACAAGTCGAGCACGGTCTGGACCCCGCGTCCGGCCGATCCTGAGCTGGAAGCCGAATTCCTGTCGCGCCTGGCCCAGCGCCTGGGCGTGCAGAAGGAACAAGCCGACCGCATGGCCAAGAACCCGGCGGCGGCGGGCAATGCCGCAGCCGCTGCGGGCACGGCCGCCGCTGCTGGCGCTGCTGCTGGTGCCGATGGCGCCGCGCCGGCCAAGTCGTACCTGTCCCAGGTCAACGGCGCTCCGGCGCTGCAGCTGCCCGAACCGTTCGACCGCGCCTGGCGCTCGGTCGGCCTGTCGCTGGACCGCGTGAACTTCACGGTTGAAGACCGCGACCGCGGCCAGGGCCTGTACTACGTGCGCTATGTCGACCCGCGCACCGTTGCCGACAGCCGTGGCTTCTTCTCCAAGCTGTTCACCAAGCCGGAAGATTCCAAGACCGCCAAGAAGTATCGCGTGTCGCTCAAGGGCACGGGCAGCGGCACGCTGGTGACGGTGCTCAACGATGCCGGCCAGCCTGAGAACGGCGAAATCGGCAAGCGCATCCTGTCGCTGATCGACGAGCAACTGCACTGAGCCGGCGCATGACTGCTGGCATGCCAGCCGGCCGTCCTGGCCGGTGTCTGGCGGGGAGGGCGCGGCCATGATGCGCTTCGCCTTCCTCGGCAGCGGCAGCGAGGGCAACTCGCTGCTGATCGAATCCCGCGAAGACACCACCACCACGCGCGTGCTGCTCGACTGCGGCTTCGGCATCCGCGAGACCGCGCGGCGCCTGGAGCGCCTGGGCGTCGCGCCGGACCAGCTCGACGCCGTGCTGGTGACGCACGAGCATGGCGACCACGTCGGCTCGGCCTACGCCTTTGCCGCCCGCCACCGCCTGGCGGTGTATACCAGCCACGGCACCTGGCTGGCGACCTCGCACCTGCGCGGCGCCGATGCGGCCGACGTGCGCGTCTGCGGCGCCGACCATGCCTTTGCCATCGGCGGACTGCAGGTGCTGCCGTACACCGTGCCGCACGATGCGCGCGAGCCGCTGCAGTTCGTCTTGTCGGACGGGCAGGCAAGGCTGGGTGTGTTGACCGATGCAGGCATGGAGACGCCTTACGTGACGGCGCGCCTGGCAGGCGTGGATGCGCTGGTGCTGGAATGCAACCATGACCGCGAGATGCTGCGCAATTCGGTCTATCCGGCTTCGCTGAAGCGGCGCATCGGCGGGGACTTCGGCCACCTGGCCAATGAAGTGGCGGCCAGTATCCTGGCGCAAGTTGCCCATGCCGGCCTGAACCGCGTGGTCGCGGCCCACCTCAGCAAGCAGAACAATACGCGTGAGCTGGCAACGGGGGCGCTGGCAATGGCATTGGGTGCGTTGCCGTCCGAGGTGCTGGTGGCAGACCAGGACGAGGGCCTGGACTGGCAGGCGGTGCGCGCCTGAGGGATGCGTGGATTCGGCAGGGCGCAGTGCGGTAGCAGCGCCCAAATAAAAAAACCGGCCCGAAGGCCGGTTTTTTCATCGGTCAGGAACCGATTACTGCTTGGCAGCCGGAGCCGAAGCGTCAGCAGCCGGAGCCGAAGCGTCAGCAGCCGGAGCAGCAGCAGCCGGAGCGGCCGGGGCTTCAGCAGCGGGAGCCGAAGCTTCAGCGGCCGGAGCGGCAGCAGCCGGAGCAGCCGTGTCAGCGGCCGGAGCGGCAGCTTCTTCCTTCTTGCCGCAAGCGGCGAGAGCAACAGCGGCCAGCAGCGATGCGATCAGGAGAGACTTCTTCATTGTTCGTCCTTTAACTTGTAATAACGGAAAACAGGCGATGAATAATTACCGGTAATTATCGCTCTTGAACTGCAAAATAGAGGCCCTCCCGGGTCCCGATAAATGCAATGGTCCACAGTACTAGCCAGCCAACAATTATATCCGCGTTTTCCCGGCTTGTGTAGCGCCGAAATTTACTGATTCGCAATGTTACGTATTATTACAGCCGCGGGCCCAATTGCAGCCATCCTTCCAGCGTCCAGTGATGGAAAGTTTCCATCAGATCGGGTAGGTCCGCGCAAGCCGCAACATCTTCGCTACTAAGCTGCCGATAATCGGCCAACTTTTTCAGCCATTGCATCAGTTCGGCCGGCGGCTCGTAGGCTTCTCCATTGAGGAAGAAATTCGCGCGGTCGTAAAGCGCAATCGATGCTGATGGCAGTACCACACCATGGCGGGCCGCCAGTGTCGCATAACGGCGCAACGGCATGTCGGGTATCTCTGCAAATTCAACGCCAGGTTTGGGTTCTGACAGATGGCTGCCGAGGAATTCGGACACCATCTGGCTATTCCATTGCAACGCCTTGAGCCGCTCGGCGACTGCCTTGGCCATGCCGGCGGGTAACTGCGCGGGCCGCGTGGCGGCGCGCTCGCCGGCGTCGGCATAACGGCCGCCGAGGTCTTCATTGTCTTCGACCGTTTCAGACAGCCAGGCCAGGAAATGCCCGGCCAGCTCGCGGTAGGCCGGCGCGCGGAAGCCGATCGAGCAGGTCATGCATTCGCCTTCGGCAATGCCATCGTGCGCATATTGCGGCGGCAGGTAGAGCATGTCGCCGGGTTCGAGCACCCATTCCTGTTCCGCGTTGAAGTCGGCGAGGATCTTCAGCGGCATGTCCGGGATCAGCTCAAGGCTGGTCTGCGACGAAATGCGCCAGCGGCGCCGGCCCGAGACTTGCAGCAGGAACACGTCGTAGGAGTCGAAATGCGGGCCCACGCCGCCGCCGTCGGTGGCGTAGCTGATCATCAGGTCGTCCAGGCGCGCGTCCGGCACGAAACGGAAGCGGCCCATCAGTTCCGCCGCGGCGGCGTCATGCAGATTTACCCCTTGCACCAGCAGGGTCCACTGGCGGGCCTTGACGCCGGGCAGGTTTTCGCGCGCAAATGGGCCATGCGCGAGTTTCCAGCGGTTACGGAAGTGCGTCACCAGGCGCGATTCGACGTCATCGCTGTCGGCCAGGTCGAAAAGAGCCTCGCGCGACACAGGCGGCACGATTCCGGGTACTGCCTGTCGAATCAGCAGGGGCTTGCGATGCCAGATATCCCGCATGAATGCAGCAGGCGTCATGCCACCAAGCAGGTCGAGCGGAGTGTCTGGATCGACGGGGCCAGGGGGCAGGGCCTGCGCGTATAATGCGGAATCGTTCATGGAGTCAAGAATTGAAAATCGCTAAGAATACTGTGGTGTCCGTGATGTACAAGCTGTCGGACGCGCAAGGCAATCTGATCGAGGAGTCAGATGAAGCCATGGTTTATTTGCACGGCGGGTATGATGGCACGTTCCCCAAGATCGAGGAAGCGCTCGACGGTCATGACGCGGGCTTCGAGACCCAGTTGCAGCTGGAGCCGGAAGACGCGTTCGGCGACTATGACGCCGATATGGTGAAGGTCGAGCCGCGCAACCGCTTCCCCGAGCCGCTGGAAGTCGGCATGCAGTTCGAAGGCATGCCCGAAGATGGCGACGAAGAGGACTCCGTCATCTATACCGTGACCGACGTGGCCGAGGACAAGGTCGTGCTGGATGGCAACCATCCGCTGGCCGGCATGGCGCTGCGCTTCTGGCTGAAGGTCTCCGAAGTCCGCGAGGCCACCGCCGAGGAAATCGAGCACGGCCACGCCCATGGCGCCTCGGGCGTTGAAGTCGTCGATGAGGACGAGGACGACGACACGCCGCGCACGCTGCACTGATCGCGCTGCACGGTTCGTATTCCGCACCCCAGGAAAAAGCCGGCCGCAGCCGGCTTTTTCGTTGTCGGGCCGGCAAGCGGTCTCAGCGCGGTGCCGGTGCGTCCTTGAGCATGACTGCGAACGGTGAGGCCGCGCCCGGCGTGATCACCAGTTCGGCCCATTGCGAGACCGTGTTGGCGGGCAGTGACACACGCGTGAAGTTCTGCATGACCTTGCCGGCCGCATCGCGCAGCGGCTTGTCGATGCCGAAGCCGTTGTCCGCCCCGTTGGCCCCGTTTCCGCCCGCATGCACCAGCAGCACCTGGCCGCGGAAACGACCGGCCAGCTCGCGCAGCTGGCGCTTGAATTCCAGGTAGCCGTCGCGGGTGCGGTGGCGCATGAAGCCGTCCAGCAGCGTCGGGCGGCCTTTCTTCTCCCAGCCGTTGGCAAAATGCGGGTCGGCGTGGACCACCACCACGATGCCGTTCAGGTCGCGTTGCCGCGCCACCGAGAACGCGCGCGCCAGCCACTGGCGGTTGGCCTCGCGCCGGTCCTCGAACTCGCCGTTGCGCCCGCCTTCGTCGCGGTAGTGGTTGTTGTCACCCGGCAGGTTCATGCCGACGAGCAGGATATCGGCCACCTCCATGCGCATGTTCTCGCGGAAGCTGCGGAACAGCGCCTGGTCCGACTGCCGGTGCAGCGGTCGCGGATGCCGGCCGAGCGTGGCGTCCTCGGGGAAGAACAGCTCACGCAGCCGGTTCAGGCGCTCGACCGCGTCAAAGCCGCCGTTGACCGGCAGCCGGCATTCGGACCAGTCGGTCTCTCCGGGCACGTAGACCAGCGGCAGCGGCGACTGGTCCAGCAATTGCTGGCGGTTGCCCAGCACCGCATCGCTGCACGACTCCGTATCGCCCTTGATGCCGCCGGCATGAATGACCAGGTCCAGCTTGCGCTCGCCGAAGTAGTCGAGCAGTGCCGCCGCGTTGGCCTCCGCGGCCGGCCACTGGGGCAGGTCGGCGATCAGCGCGATGCGCGTCAGCTTTGGCCTGGCCGGTGCCTTGCCGGCGCGGCCCGCGGGCGCGGCCGATGCCATGCCGGCCGTGCAAAGCAGCGGCAGCAGCATGGCAAGCAGGGCACGGCGTGCAGCGTTCATGCGGCGTCGAGCGCCTCGCCTGCCAGTGCCTTGAGCCGGTACAGCGCCTCCAGCGCTGCGCGCGGCGTCAGGGTGTCGGGATCCAGGTTGGCCAGCGCATCGACCAGCGCGGCCTGTTCGGGTGCGAGCGTGGGTGCCAGCGGCGCGGGCACGGCCGACGGGGCAGCGCCGAAGTCGTCCTCGTCGTCATCCGGCGTTGGCGGTGCCGCGAACAGGTCCAGCTGCGGCGTGGGCGTGGCGTCGGCCGATTGCTGCTCCAGCCAGGCCAGGTGCTTGCGCGCGGCGCGGATCACCGGCTGCGGCACGCCGGCCAGCTGCGCTACCTGCAGGCCGTAGCTCTGGCTGGCGGGGCCGTCCTGCACTGCGTGCAGGAAGACAATGCCATCGCCATGCTCGACCGCCGACAGGTGCACGTTGGCTGCCTGCGGAAACTCTTGCGGCAGCTGCGTCAGCTCGAAGTAATGCGTGGCGAAGAGGGTATGGCTGCGGTTGTGCGACAGCAGGTGACGCGCGATCGCCCAGGCCAGCGCCAGCCCGTCGAAGGTCGACGTGCCGCGCCCGATCTCGTCCATCAGCACCAGCGAAGCCGGGGTCGCGTGGTGCAGGATGCCGGCGGCCTCGGTCATCTCGACCATGAAGGTGGAGCGGCCGCCCGCGAGGTCATCGGCGGCGCCGATGCGGGTAAAGATGCGGTCGATCGGCCCGATCACCGCGCGCCGCGCCGGCACGTAGGCGCCGACACAGGCCAGCAGCACGATCAGCGCGGTCTGGCGCATGAAGGTCGACTTGCCGCCCATGTTCGGGCCGGTGATCAGCAAGAGCTTGCGCGCTTCGTTGAGCTGGCAGTCGTTGGCGATGAACGCCACCGACTCGGCCGCGAGTTGGCCTTCGACCACCGGGTGGCGGCCCTGCACGATGTCGACCACGTTCTCGGCGACGCGCTCAGGCGCGGACCAGTCCAGCGTCTGTGCGCGCTCGGCCAGTGCCGTCAGCACGTCCAGGCGCGCCAGCGCGCCCGCCACCCGCTGCAACTCGCCGATGTGCGGCAGCAGCGCCTGCAGCAGGCCGTCGTAGAGCTGCTTCTCGCGCGCGAGCGCGCGGTCTTGCGCCGACAGCGCCTTGTCTTCGAAGGCCTTCAGCTCAGGCGTGATGTAGCGCTCGGCATTCTTCAGCGTCTGGCGGCGGCGGTAGTCGTCGGGCACCTTGTCGGCCTGGCCGTTGGTGACCTCGATATAGAAGCCATGCACGCGGTTGAACTCGACGCGCAGGTTGGCAATGCCGGTACGGGCGCGTTCGCGCGTTTCCAGGTCGATCAGGAACTGGCCGCAGTTCTCGGAGATGTCGCGCAGTTCATCCAGTCCGGCATCGTAGCCGCGCGCGATCACGCCGCCGTCGCGCACCACGGTGGCCGGCTCTTCGGCCACGGCGCGCACCAGCAGGTCCAGGCAGTCCTGCGGCACGGCCAGGTCGTGCAGGGTCTGCGCCAGCAAGGTGCTGCCCTGGTCATCTCGGATGCAGGCCTGCACGTCCGGCAGCGCGCGCAAGGTGTCGCGCAGCGAGGACAGGTCGCGCGGCCGCGCATTGAGCAGCGCCAGCCGCGAGGTGATGCGCTCGACGTCGGCCAGCCGGCGCAGCGCCGTGCGCAGGGCATCGGTGCCCTGGTCGATCAGCACGCCGATGGCCTGCTGGCGTGCCTGCGGCAGCGCCGGGTCGCGCAGCGGGTGGTGCAGCCAGTGGCGCAGCGCGCGGCTGCCCATGGCCGTGCAGCAGGTGTCCAGCAGCGAGAACAGCGTCGGCGACTCGCCGCCGCGCAGGGTCTCGGTCAGTTCCAGGTTGCGCCGCGTGGCGGAATCCAGGCCGACGTACTCCGATTCGCGCTCGACCTTCACGCCCTGCACATGGCGCAACGACTGGCCCTGCGTGGTGGCCGCGTAGTTCAGCAGCGCGCCGGCCGCGCCCAGCGCGGCACCCAGCCCGGCACAGCCGAACGGGTCCAGGCTGGCCACGCCCAGCTGCTCGCGCAGCCGGCGCGTGCCGGCGTCCTGGTCGAAATGCCATTCGGGCAGGCGGGTACGCGCGCACGCCAGCGCGGGCAGCTCGATGCCATCGGCATACAGCAGCTCGGCCGGGCGGATGCGCTCCAGCTCGCGGCCCAGCTGCGCTGCTTCGCATTCCATCACGCGCAGCTCGCCGCTGGCCAGGTTCAGCCATGCCAGCCCGGTCTTGCTGACGCCGCGGCGCGTGGTCTGCTGGTGCACCGCCATCAGGAAGGTATCGGCCTTGTCCGGCAGCAGCGCGGCGTCGGTGAGCGTGCCCGGGGTGACGATGCGCACCACCTTGCGCTCCACCGGCCCCTTGCTGGTGGCCGGGTCGCCGATCTGCTCGCAGATCGCCACGGATTCGCCCAGCTTCACCAGGCGCGCCAGGTACTGGTCCGCCGAGTGGAAGGGGATACCGGCCATGCGGATCGGCACCCCATTGGAGGCGCCGCGCGCGGTCAGCGTGATGTCGAGCAGGCGCGCGGCCTTTTCGGCATCGTCGTGGAAGAGTTCGTAGAAGTCACCCATGCGGTAGAACAGCAGGGTGTCGGGGTGGTCTGCCTTGATGCGCAGGTATTGCTGCATCATGGGAGTGTGACGCTCCGCGGACGATTCCGTAACAGTCTGATCTACCTTGGTTTTTCCGCGCAATCCCTTTATCGGCGCGGCTTCCACGCCAATCGGGGGACTTTCGTTCATCTCGTCAACACTCATCTTCACTCGCCTACACTCCTGTCGTTAGCGTAGGTTTCTAGCGTATCATCCCGAAAAAACCACGCCGGGGTGCGCCGATGCCATTCCGGCAAAACCTACGCTACTGAAATCCTACGCCATGCAATTCGACGCGCGCGCTGCCAAGCTGCTCAAACCGGGCGAGCACATGACGATCACAGATCATCCGGGCCTGCGCCTCGAATGCGCCGCCAGCCGGCGCACGTGGATCTACCGCTACAAGTCGCCGGTCGACGGCCGCATGAAGCAGACGAAGATCGGGGCCTGGCCAGCGATGTCGCCGGCGGCTGCCATTGTCGAATGGGAGAAGCTAAGGGCTGCCCGGGACAGTGGCCGCGATGTTGCAGCGGAGAAGCGTGCAGCGAGAGCCAGCGCACGGTCGGTATCGGAGGGGAGTTTACCGCAGGAGGGGCCGTACGATGTCCGTCGGCTCTGCCGGAACTATCTGGAAGGGCACGTTGAGCGCAATCGAGCACTGAAAGGGGCGAAAGAGATCCGCAGGATGTTTGACACCATGCTGGGCCCAATTGCCGACATGCTTCCTCAGCAGGTTACCCGGTCGGTTGCGTTTGAGTTGCTCAACTCGTACATGCACATTCCTGTCCAGGCTGGGAAGCTGCGTTCCGAGCTCGGGGCGGCCTGGGACTATGGTCTGGACGCCGGAAAGCTTCCGGAGGACACGCCGAACTGGTGGCGCCAGATTATGCGCGGCAGATTCCAGAGCCGGGGGAAAAAGATCGAAGGAAAGTCGGTGGGAGAGGTGAAGCGCGTGCTGACTGAGACCGAGGTCGGCGAGCTGATCCGCTGGCTGCCGAACTTCAGCCGTATCGTGGCCGACGCGCTGGCGCTGTATCTGTGGACCGGCACGCGCGGGTCGGAGATTGTCTCGATGGAAGCGGCCGAGATCAGCGAGGAGGAAGACGGCCTCTGGTGGACGATTCCCAAGGCGAAAACCAAGAATGCCAAGCGCCAGGGGGCTACGGACCTGCGCGTGCCGCTGTTCGGCCAGGCCGAACAGATCGTGCGCCGGCGCCTGGCCATTGCTGGCAAGGGTTATCTGTTCCCGTCCAGGGTCGGCGGCCCGACCGAGCAGAAGACGATCCAGACGGCAGTCTTCTATCACCAGCCGTACTCGAAGACCCGGCCGGAGGATCAGCGGCCCCGCCTCACGGTCGCACGGTGGGCGCCGCATGATCTTCGCCGCACGGTTCGCACGCTGCTCGCGTCAATGGGCTGCCCGACCGAAGTTGCGGAATCCGTTCTCGGGCACATGTTGCCTGGCGTGCAGGGTGTCTACAACCGGCACACGTACGACCGCGAGCGGCATGAGTGGCTTCAGAGGCTTTCGGACAAACTAGAGAGTTTGGCGGCGCTCCGATAAGTCTTCAAGTATGTTTCTTTCTGCGGGCAGCGCTGCTGCCAGCTGCCGCGATGTCACTGATGAGCTAGAAATGGGAACAGCCAGCCTCTCTACAACCGACGATTCGACTCATGATGTCTTGCGCGACAAACTTGACGAAGGGCTCCGCCTGCTGAGCCCTCCTGTAGTTGAGTTGTTATCCAATCCCGTTGCCGATGAATCCCCCGAACGTGTCCATCAGCGGCTTGATGCCTCGTTCGAGGTTTTCCGGGTGGTCAAGCGTCTGGATCTAGATGGCCTGGTGCAACGAGATGACCGCTTTCCTTCGGACGGCAATTACATGATTCGCGTGCCTTCCGGAGCAACAAGTTTTAGTCATCAACTTGGCGCGACGCTGCTTCGTCAGGCAATTGCAAGGAAATCGTCCGCAGCTGCAATAGAGTGGGCGCGCGGGGTCTTTGAAACCCGGGTAGCGACAGGAAAAATCATTAGTCCGGTCTGGGGGGTGGCGACAGACCATTCTATTGATTTTGGCAATGGTATGCGCTTGATTCCGTTTGCGGACGTGCCAGACGGACCTCAAAAGCGCTGGCTGCATCGGGCGAGATTCGAAGATGGCCTAGTTCACTCGATGCTTCACCTCCAGGAATTCGGTGCCGCGCTTGTCATGGACCACACCATTCATGACGTTGTGTATCGAAATGACGACACACGGGAAGCCGACGCTCACGTGTCCGCCATCCAGGAGATTGATGTTGCCTTTCAAGACACAGCGCTGGCATTGACAGTAGTGGGCCCAAGGGTAGTGACTCCTGTTTGCAGGTGGTTTGCCTACGACAATCCGGATTTGGAATGTGCGTTGGGTGGCTCTCATCGGCATAGTTGGACTCGCGAGATCCTTCCTCTTCGAATGCCAGCCCCGATACCGTTGGATGAAGGTGTGGCACGGCAAGTTGTCGAGGATCTGTTTGGCTTTCCTGAGGGGGCGCGGAAAACTGTGCGTATCGCCATGGCGCGTCTGCAACAGTCCCTCATTAGGCATAGCCGAGGCGACGCGGCGGTGGAACTCGCGGTGGCGCTGGAAGCGTTGCTTGGAGACCCGCACCCGACCGAGATGACTCACAAGGTAACAGTGCGTGGCGTTCGGCTGTTAGGGGGAGATGTCCATCAAAGAAAGCGCAACTATGCGCTTTTTAAGAAGGCATACGCGATTCGCTCTGCGATGGTTCACCGTGGGGAGCAGCCTGCCGGCGATGTCAGTGTCGCCGGCGAGCGAATGAGCATTGATACCTTTCTTGCGACGGTCAGTGCCGGCTGTGCGGAGTTGATCCGTCGCATTCTGGCCCAAGGAGACATACCGGATTGGATCGAATTCGATTTCATGGAGCAAAACTAAGCCGTTGGGCTAGACCACCGCGTCTGAGAAAGGCTTGGAATCTAGCCGTTTTGCCGTCGGTTTTGTCCGGCCTGTGTCGCGCGCCAGCTGGAGAACGCTAAGCCGATGCGAGTGTGATAGCGTCGCGCTGCATTCGCTTGGCGGTCCAGTTCGCTGCGGGAGTCGATGCAACAGACGGCGCGGATCACCGCCGCCGCGCGTTCAGTGTCGCGCAGCGAGTCAAATCGCGCCCAGGTCGCTGGGAAATGCATAGCCAGGAAGTGGCGAAAGTCGGAATTGCTGCAAAGGATGCCGGCCGTGCGGGCGAGGGTGGGGCGGTTCACTGTCATTCCTCGAAAAGCGCCACCTGGCGCGAGTCGACTTCGGTGGGGGCGGGTTCGGCCTTGTTGGCACGAGCTGCGGGCTTGTCGGCCTGCAGCGGTGCCGGCCGGTTGATGAGGCCGCCGGCGTGCACGTGCGCGAACAGCCGGCGGATCGCGTCCGCGGGGTTCGCGCAAGCGTGGGCTTCGCTTGGGATGAAGAGGCTGGCGTTGTGCGGAATCGCGTCGCTGTAGAAGCAGCCCAGCTCGCGTGCGAGATCCGTCATGGCAGCGTTGATGGCGTCGGCTACGTCGGAGCAGCCGCTGGCCGCCGTAGCGATCGCAGCTGGCGGCTCGCCGGCCAGGACCTCGCGCACCAGCACGCGCTCGATGTTGGCCGGGCTGCGGCTCCAGGCGCCAGGCGTCATGTCCATCACGCCGCGTGACGGGCTGGTGATCGCGGCCAGCCATTCGCGTGGTTGCGTTGTCGCAGTCATGCGGTGACTCCAGCGCCTTGCGCGAGCAAAGCATCGAAGGCGCGCATGATGTTCGCCTGGTCGGGCGTCAGCTCGACGGTGCTGCCGTTTGCGGAGATCGATACCCGGCCGCTATGCCATACGCAGATGCTGATACCGCCGACCTGGATGTGAGCGCTGGTGGCCTGCACGTCCAGGGCAGCGGTCATGGTAGCGGTCGTGCTCTGGGTGTGTTGAGGCTTGGTCCCTGGCGGCGCCGTACGGGCCCGCCGCGGTGTCGTGGGCGGCCGGCCGGTGCCGATCGTGTAGCGGTCCCCCTCGGCGTGCAGGCGGCCGTCTGCCAGCGGCGTCTTCAGGAACGATTTGACGTGGCTGTCCGATTCTAGGCCCATGGCGCTGGCCAGCTCGGCGTGCGAGGCCTCGCCGTACTGCTTCACGTAGGCGATAGCGAGATCGACCTTCGTCACAGGGGCTACGGGCGCGGGTGTGGACGCGGGCGTGCCTGCCGGCGCTGCTGTGGCTACCGGGGGCGGGGCGGGCGCGTGCTCGGGCTCGGCCTGCGGCATGCCGGCGCCCAGGTGAAACACGCTTGCCGGGAATGCCGGCATGGCCGGCGCGCTGGCGGCCGGGATGATGCGTTGGGTGGCTTCAAGCATTGTGGCTATCCTGGGTGGTGGCTGCTGGCTTCGGTTTAGGATCGAAAGTCTTCGTCATCCACTTGGCCCGCGTGCGGGCGCCGATCACGATGGCAGCCAGCAGCACGGCGGCGGACGTGATAAGGGAAATGGCGGTCATGACTGCGGGGTATAGGCGTCCACTGCAGCGTCGGCGTCCGGGCCGTTCAGGGGATCGCCGACGCGGGGGGCGGTCGGCAGGGAAATGCAGGGCACGCCGACGACGCCGAGCTGGTCGTTGGGGACGTCGCGCAGCTTGCGGTAGCGCTCGGCGTCCACCACCAGCGGCTCGCGGCTGCCACGCAGGAGGGCGCGGCGAGCGTGTTCAGCGACGACCAGGTGATGGGCTGCGCGGGCGTGGAGCTCCATCGCGATGATGGAAACGCTGACCGGGTCCCCGCTGCAAACTGCCTCGGCCAGGAGCTGGCTGAGGCTTTCAATGGAGAATTCAAGCGGGCTGTTCAGCGCCTCACGCTTCTTGGGGGGGCATTTTGCGAGGCGTAGCTTCATGGCCCTGACCAGCTTGTCGGCGCGCAGATCCGCAGCGGTGGTTTGGCGTGGCGCGCGATATGCGGAGTCGGGGCGCGACGTGGCAGCCAGGCGCTGGCCTTGTTGTTCCGTCAGGCGCGCGGCGCTGCTGTTGGGCGAGGGGGTGGTTCGATTCGCTTTCACGCTTCGACCTCCTGGGCATCCGTGGCCAGCAGCTCGTCCAGCGTCTTGCCTGCCTTCAATGCGGCTTCGACCCACCCCGGGCGCTTGCCGCGGCCAGTCCAGGTATTGCCGTTCTCGTCGCGGTAGCGCACCGGGATCCGCTTGACGATCGGAGCCTTGTCGGCACCTGCGGTGGGCGCTGCAGGCGGCGCCTCGTTTGCCGGCGACGGCGCTGGCGCGGTGGTGCTGGCCGGCGCACCGGGGCGGCGCAGGATGGCTGGCAGCCAGCGCTGGCCTTCCAAGCGCTGCTCGGCTGCGGCGATCATGGCGTCCTTCTTCATGCCGGCGATGGCATTGGCGGCTTCCTCCCCGGCAGCTTCGCGCACGGCCTCAATGCGGCGCGACTTCGGCACGCTGGCCAGGTAGGACCCGGCCGTGGCTTGCCACCAATCCGCCATGTCCAGGTCGACGGCGGCGGCGAGCTGGTGCGCGTGCTCATGACCAGCGGAATCCTCGCGGTGCTCGACGGTATTGATGCTGTGCGCCACGCAGACGGCCAGAAGGTCGAGCTGGTCGGCCTGGCTGAGGCCCTGCAGCCAGGCGAACAGGTCTTCGCCTTCGCCCGGCAGGCGTTCCTCCCAGCGGCCAATTGTGTCTTCCAGGCTCACCCAGGCGCGCGAGCCTTCCAGGTCGGTGCCTTGCTGGCCGCAGCCGCGGTTGTTCGCGAGCGACACCTTGGCCACGGCGCTGCAGCGGCGCAGGGAGAGCGCCTTGAAGATCTGCGGCACCAGGGCATAGAGCAGCGCAACCAGCGCGACGGCCGGCGACTGTGCCACCAGCGCTTGCAGGGCGGCAGTGCGGTGGGCGGTCAGCGTGGTGACCATGCGCTCGGACAGCGGGCGCTCGGCGGCTTCATCGGGCGCGGCAGCCGTGCTGCCATTGGGGCTGGCGGTATCCGAACGCGTGTCCTTCTCCTTCTTGCCCTTCTCGGGCTTGATGAGGCCGCGGTAGATCTGCAGCTCGCCGTTGTGGCGGATCGTGGCGACAGCGCCAGCCTTGGCCTTCTGGCGGTCAGAGTAGGTTTCCAGGCTGCCTTCGATGTGCTCGATCGAGGCCTCGACCTGGGCAAGCTCCTCTAGCAGTGCGTCGTCTTCGACATCGAGGGCATCGTTGCGCTCGTCGAGTTCCTTGGCCCGCTGCTTGAGCGCGTCCAGATCGGCGGCCTCGGCCTCGGTGAGGGAGCGCTTCTTCGCTTGGCTCCGGCCATAGGCCGACTCCTCCGAATACCCGAAGCTGTCCACGGCTTCCACCCAGCTCCAGCCTTCGGCGCGCAGTCGCTCGGTGACCGCCTGCAGCTTCTCGTCGGCCAGGCGCTTGAGCAGATGGGCGTCGCCGATGTAGCCGCCGCCGTCGCTGAACAGATCGCGCACCACCGGCCCGCCAGCGGCCTCGTAGGCATCGAGGCCTACGAAGCGGGCAAGGCGGTCAGCTTTGACATCGATGGCACCTGGCGCGGCCAGCGCGCTACGCAGGTGGGCGGCGCCTGTGTACCACGGCCCTTGCTTCTTCGCGCGCTCCCACACGCGTTCCTGGGCGGCGTGATCGTCGGTGATGGCCAGCGCCATGAGTTGGTCCAGGTTGAGCTCGCCATCGCGGTAGCCCTGCACGAGGCGCGGGGAAACGTTGGCGAGCTTCAGGCGGCGCTGCACGGTCAGCGGCGTGACGCCAAAGCGGGCGGCGACCTCTTCGGCGGTGCTGCCGGCGTCGATCAGTTCCTTAAAGGCCTGGAACTCGTCCGCCGGGTGCATGGCCTCGTGCATGTTCTCGGCGACGCTGATTTCCTCGGCGGCATCGGCCTCGCGCACTGCGCACAGGGCGCGGTGCTCGGCGTCCAGCTCGCCGGCCTCGATCAGCATTTGCAGGGCGCGCAGGCGCCGACCACCGGCGATCACTTCCGTGCGGCCGGGCTTCTTACCCTTCGCCGGGACATCGATCACCGTCAGGGGCTGCAGCAGGCCATGGTGCTTGATCGATGCGGCCAGCTCGCGAATGGTCGACGAGGGCGTCTTGCGGACGTTGCGGGGCGAGATGACCAAGTCGCGCACGCGAATGGTCACCAACTCTTGCGGGTTGCTCATGGATGGCTCCGGGATCAGTCGGTGAGCGCCACGCCTTGCTGCTGCATCTTGTGCTGCACGAGGGCATTGGCGAAGGAAAAGGCGTCGAGGCGTACGCGGCCGATGGCGGCCTCGATATGCGGCGCCGCGGTGCGCAGCGTCATTTCGTCCAGGGGGGTGATGGCCAGCGTGCCGGTTCGCTCGAAGCGATCCAATATGGCCGCCATGGCGCGGCGCGCGGAGCGGATTTGCACCAACTGGTCCAGTGCGCGTTGGAGCGGCATGGCGATGGCCAGAATGTCGAGGATGCGCAGCAGCCGGTTGTAGGCCAGCGGCGTCGGGTCACTAGTGAAGCGCACCAGGTCGGCGTAGAAGGTCAGTTCCAGGTGCTGCCGGTTGTGCGGCATCATGGGAATGGCGACGGGGAGAGGAGGGCGAGCGGTCACGAGAGGGCTCCCAGAAACGATTCCTCACCGACGATCGCATCCAGCTTGTCGTAGAGCTCGAAGAGCGTGCCGTTGTTGTGGATCTCTCGATCGAACTCAAGCAGCTTGACGCCGGCTTCGCTGACGTGGGTATGTACGGGCTGTGCTGCGGCGCGCACCAAGCGGATGATGATGCCGCCGCGGTTGCGGATCATCGCGGCCTCGTTCTCGAAGCGCACGTCGGTGAACACCACATCGAGGCCGCTTAGGGAGTCGACCTCGCGCTCAGCGACATCGACCCAAACGGTCGAGCCGATATGGGTGCGGCCCCATTCGCTGCCCAGCGTCTGCATCAACTGGCGCGGGGAGCGGCCCAGCCAGTCGATGGCGGTGTTCTTGTTGGCCTGGGTGAAGTGCTCGTCGGTCAGGCCAAGGCCGACCTTGAGCATTTCGCGCAGCGGTGCGGCGAATGCGAGCGGCATGAAGCGGTGCGCTTCAGCCAGGTAGGCGGCAGCAGTGTCCTTGCCGGATCCTGCGCGGCCGGTCAGTCCAATCAGCATGGGTATCTCCTCAGTCGAGGTCGTTTGCCTGGCGGCGTTTGTGGTCGGGGGTGGTCGGGTCGAAGCGAGGG
>NZ_JBYTAG010000017.1:0-102133 GCF_058787995.1 Cupriavidus sp. FW305-27 | reverse complement strand
GGCTGGAGCAGCCCGCCAAAGAGGTCTTCAGTCAATCGCCGGCGTTGCCTTCAGTCGTTGCGGCCAATGGGTTGGTCGTAGATATAGCGGCGCGACCACGGCAGGGTATCGGCCGGCAGCCCGGCCTTGTGGCAGAGCACCTGGTAGATCGACATCTTCTCGGTCTCGAAGGCATGTGCGCAGCCGGCCAGGTAGACCCGCCAGATGCGGTATTTCTTCTCGCCGACCAGGCTGCGGATGGTGTCGCCGCGGGCCTCGAAGTTGTCGGCCCAGTAGTGCAGCGTCTGCGCGTAGTGGCGGCGCAGCAGTTCGACGTCGAAGGCTTCCAGGCCGCCTTGCTGCAGCGTGCGCAGCACCAGCCCGATATGCGGCAGCTCGCCCTGCGGGAACACATAGCGGTCCATGAACTCGGCGCCGTCCATCGGCGTCGCGCCGTTGTCGGGGTCGGGCGAGGTGATGCCGTGGTTCATCACATAGCCGTCGTCGGCCAGCAGTTCGCGGATGCGGCTGAAGTAGCCGGGCAGGTTGTCCTTGCCCACATGCTCGAACATGCCGACGCTGGTGATGCGGTCGAAGGTGCCGGCGGTGTCGCGGTAGTCCTGCAGCCGGATCTCGATGCGGTCGGACAGGCCCGCGGCCCTGACACGTTCGGTGGCCAGGTCGAACTGGTTTTGCGACAGCGTGATGCCCACGCAGCGCGCACCGAACTTCTGCGCGGCGCGCAGCACCAGCGCGCCCCAGCCGCAGCCGATGTCCAGCAGCGTCTGGTCAGGCTGCAGCCGGATCTTGGTCAGGATGTGGTCGATCTTCTTGATTTGCGCCGTGGCCAGGTCTTCGTCGCCGTGCTCGAAGTAGGCGCAGGAGTAGACCATGTTGGGATCGAGCCAGAGCTGGTAGAAGTCGTTGGAGACGTCGTAGTGGTACTGGATCGAGTTCTTGTCTTCCTGCTTGGTATGCGCGAAGTGCTGCGCCGCCTTGAACAGCGCGCCGCCGGCGCGGTGCGTGGCCGCGGCCGAGAAGCCGTAGGCGACCTTGATGATGTCCGTCAGCCTGCCCTCGAAGTCGATTTTCTCCTGCACATACGCTTCGCCCAGGTTGTCCAGGCTCGGCGTCAGCAGCAGCGGCAGGGCCGCGGCTTCGCGTACGGTCAGCGTGACAGCCGGCTTGTCGAAGTGCCCGAGCGGGTATTCGATGCCATTCCACAGCCGCAAGCTGACCGGCAGATTGGCATTCTCTCGCAGGTCGGCGATCCAGTTGTCGAGTTGCTTTTCCAGGGCTTGCTTGAAAAACATGCGCTTTACCTCCCGATGGTTGCGGCACACGCTGCGGCCGACGCATCAGGCAAGGTTGGTACTGAGCTGGAACCTTGCCCAATCCGTATCGAGCGCTGCAAGAAAAGAGTAACCAAGCGACGCCGGTCTCACTTTAGTCCAATTCCGCAGCTTGTGCAGCGCACCGCCCAGAAGACCCCACTACCGACCCGTTCGGCGTAGTTGGCGCATGTTCAGGCGCGTGCCAACCGTTTCAGGGCGACAGCCGCACGATCTGCCAGTCGCCGCCGGGTTGCAGGCGGAAGGCAATGCGGTCGTGCAGCCGCGACGGGCGGCCCTGCCAGAACTCCAGCGCGGTCGGCACCAGGCGGTAGCCGCCCCAGTGCGGCGGGCGCGGCGGGTTTTCGCCGAACTTGCTGCGGTATTCCTGCTCGCGCTGCTCCAGCACGTCGCGGCCGGGCACCTCGCGGCTTTGCGCAGAGGCCCAGGCGCCCACGCGCGAGCCCAGCGGGCGCGTGGCGAAATAGGCGTCGCTCTCGTCGTCCGAGACTTTCTCGACGCGCCCTTCGACGCGTACCTGGCGCTCCAGCTGCACCCAGTGGAACAGCAGCGCCGCGCGCGGGTTTGCCGCCAGGTCCAGGCCCTTGCGGCTTTCATAGTTGGTGAAGAAGGTGAAGCCGCGGTCGTCGATGCCCTTGAGCAGCACGATGCGCGCGGACGGCTGGCCGTCGGCGTCGACCGTGGCCAGGGTCATGGCATTGGGTTCGGGCAGCTTGGCCGTGACCGCCTCGTCGAACCAGCGTTTGAACTGGCTCATCGGGTCGGGCGCTACGTCGGTTTCGGACAGAGAGCCCAGCACATAGCTACGGCGAAGGTCGGCAAGTTGAGTCATGTCGCAATCATCAGGATATCGGTCGGGATGCGCGGTGCGCCCGGGGGCGGGGGCCGCAGGTCCGGCTGATTCGAGTATAGCGAATGCATCGGGGATCGCATTTGCGTGGCGACAAACGTATCGGCAGCGCCACCTGCCGCGGCGGCTAAACCGGCGGTGGCAGCACCTTGCGCCCCTGGCGCCGCGAGTAGTAGCCGGCCGCGCCCATCGCGCCCGCCATCGACAGGAAGATCGGCAGCATGCCCAGCGCCGTGCCGACCACGCCAAACGTGAGCGGCCACACCACCTGGCTGGTATTGAGCACCGCCGAGCGCAGGCCCAGTGCCTCGCCGGCGCGGCCGTGCGGCGACGCCGTGTGCAGGATATTCATGACATTGGGCTGGGCGCTGCCCAGCGCCAGGCCCAGCACGAAGGCCAGCCCGCACATCAGCCAGAACTGCGTGACCAGGGGGTAGGCCAGGTAGGCCAGCGCTCCCACCAGCAGCGCGCTGCGGATGATTTTCCACTCCGAGAGCCGGCGCGACACCGCCGGCATGGCCACGCGGATGGCAAAGGTGGCAATCGCGAAAGCGCCCAGCACCCAGCCGATCGACGACGGCGACAGGCCGATGCGCGAGCCCTGGATCGGGATCAGGAAGGCGTGCAGGTCCCATGCGGCGGACAGCACCGCACTGGCGATAAAGACCGCGCGCAGCTCGGCATGCTGCAGCAGGTCCAGCGTGGAGTGGCGGCTGCCGTCCTCGATGGCGATGCGCCCGGCATTGCCGCCTTGCGCCGGCAGGCGCGGACGCAGCCATTGCAGGCCGGCCTGGCCGACCAGCGCCACCGCCACCAGCACCATGAAGGCGGGACGGAAGCCCGCATGCTCGATCACGTAGCCCATCGCCACCGGCCCGAGCGTGCCGGACACCGACAGCCCCAGCGCATGCCAGGTGTAGTTGCGCAGCCGGGTCTCGTTGGTGGAGACCTGGCCGATCAGCAGCTGCATCGCCACCTGGACCAGCATGAAGCCCACGCCGATCAGCGCGCATGACAGGTACAGCGCGCCGAGGTCGTGCCAGAGCGCCGGCAGCAGCGTGCCCGCCACCACCATCAGCGAGCCCGCGGTCATCGGCTTGCGCGGCCCGATCTCGTCGATGCGCTTGCCGGCGCGGATTGCCAGCAGCATCGGCAGCACCGCATACAGCGACATCAGCACGCCGAGTGTGATGGTGGAGGCTTTGAGGGAAATCGCGAACAGCGACACCACCACGCGGCTGGCATTGAAGGCCACGTGGTTGCACACCGTCAGCGCGATCAGCCAGGTGATCGGCGGGACGGCGGCGTGCGGCAGCGACATGGGAACGGGGGCTCGCGGTGGCCGCGCTCGTGGCGGCCGGCGGCCGTGCCGAGGCGGGAAAATAAAGAGGAAACAAAGGGCGGCCGCAGCCGCGCCTTCAGAAGGATGCAGCGGGCGAACCCGCACCGCACCCGATGCTTGCCATGCTTAAACTTCTTGTAAATGGCCGTTTAATTATGCGCCCGGCGTGGGCGCGGCACAACGGCTGCGTGCGGCAGGATGTCGCAGCGGGGCCAAGTGTTGTGATTTTGCTTCAGACAATGGCGGACATGCGGCCGCCAGGCGACGCGACCTGATTGCGCACGCGCCTCAACCGCCCTTGTGCAGGGCATCGCTGTCCGGGCGCGCCGGCTTGCGCTCCTCGCGCTCGCTGGCGCGTGCCGGCTGGCGGGTCTGGGCGTCAGCCTGCGCGGCGGTCCCCGGCGTTTCCTTCGGGATCGGCCTGCCGGCGGTCATGCCGGCGGTCTTGCCGGTCCTGGGATCCTTGTAGGTCTTGCCCGGCGGCGGCGCGACCGGGCGTTTGCGCAGGTCGGCCAGCAGCGTTGCGCACAGGTTGTCTTCGCCGTCCGGGGACAGGTCCACCAGCGGCAGCACCGCAGTCGCCACCGGTGCCAGCAGCGCCAGCGACAGCGCGCCGCCGGCGCGCAGCGCCAGCACCCCGATATCGGGGCTGACGGACGGCTTCTTCATGGTGCCGCCCACGTACAGTGGCGAGCGCAGCGAGAACACGCGCAGGCCCTTGGAGTCCGGGTGGATGGTCAGCGCCAGCCTTTCATTGCGCAGGTCGATGCCGCCGGTGGTTTCGACCACCGCATCTTCCGTATCCAGCACAAAGGTGCGCGCCCGCGCGATGCCGTCGGTGAAGGCAAAGTCGCTGACGCCGCAATTGATCCGCACCGGCCTGTCGCCGAACAGCTTGCGGATCACCACGCTGCCCACGTTCAGCCCCATCGCTTCAAGCAGGAACTTGCTGACCGTGCCGTTCTCGACCAGCAGCTTGGCTTCGCCGTTGGAAGACGCCATCAGTGCCGCCACTGAATTGCCTGTGGCCGAGAGCTTCGCGCTGCCGTTGAGTTCGCCGATGCTGGTGCGCATCAGGTCAAAGGTGGGGAACAGCTGCTTGAGCTTCATGTGCCGCGCGGTCATGTCGACCGTGGCCCCCATCGGCTCGCGCTTGCCGTCCAGGCGCATGGTCGACACCAGGTTGCCGCCGGCCACGCCGAAATTCAGCGGGTCCAGCAGCAGCACGCCGTCCTGCAGCTTCAGGTGCGTGACCAGGTCGGTGATCGGCAGGTCGGCATCGCGGATGATGCGCTTGCCGGCAAAGCGCACGTCGGCGTCGATCTCGTCCCAGCGCTCGGTGCGGAATGGCGCCACCGGCAGCGCCTTGTCGGCCGGCTGGGCCACCGGGCTGTCCTTGGCGGGGCGTCCGGGCTTGGCATCGGCGCCGATCAACGGCGCCAGGTCGACAAAGCGCAGCTGGTTGGACACCAGGTTGCCGGCCAGCAGCGGGCGCGGCTCGCGCTTGGTAAAGGTCAGCGTGCCGGACAGGTCGCTGCCGCCGACGCGGCCGGTGAACTTCTGGTACTCGTAGATCGAGCCCTGCTTGCGCAGCGTCGCCATCAGCCGGCCGCGGGTCTGGTACGGGGGCGTGGACGGCAGCACCACGCCGGTCAGCGCATAGAGCCTGGCCATGCTGTCGCCGCTCAGGGTCAGGTGCACGTCCAGCGCGGCCAGGTGGGCCGGGTTGGTCACGGTGCCTTCGATCACGGCGCGGGTGGTGCCAACCCGCACATCGGCCAGGATCGGGAAGGGCACGTCGGCGTTGCGCAGGCTCAGCACCGTGCCGGCCTTGCCGCTGGCGTTGATGGTGGCCTCGTTGTAGCGGCCGGTGGCTTTCCAGCGCACGCCGTAGCGGTCGTCGGGGCCCTTGGCCGTGGCCGGCGGGGCGGAAACGCCCGGCGCCGAAGCCGCTGGCGCGGAGGCTGCCCTGGCCGCGCCGGGTGCACTGGCCGGGGGCCCTGGCGGCACCGCGGAGGCCTCGGGCGCGACCAGCGCGCCGTCGCGGGCCTTGTCATAGAGCGGGCTGCCGCCGATGGTGTCGAGCTCTGCCTGCAGCTCGATCTTCTTGAGCTGGTCGGCCAGCGCCAGGTTGCCGCGCGCCAGCACCACCTCGCCGATATGCAGCTCCCATTCGGACGGGCCCTTCTTGGGGCCGAACTCGAGGGTCCAGTTGTTGCGGGCGTCCGGCAGGCGCTCCAGCCACACCGCCGGGCTGTCGACGACAATGGTCGGCACCGCGATCTGGTGCGCCAGCAGCGGTATCGGACGCAGCACGAAGATCAGCTCGCGCACGGTTGCCAGGTTGGGCTGTTTGGCCCAGTCGGTATTGGCGATGGTGATGTCGCGCGCCGACAGCCGCGGCCACGGCACCAGCGTATGCCAGCCTTTCTCGCCCTCACCGCGGCGCCAGGTCACGGTCAGGTCGCCGTTGATGGCAAAGGGGCGGCCGATGGCCTCGGTGACGCGGTCATTGAGCCAGGGCTTGAGGCGGTTCCAGTCGAAGGTCAGGATCACGACCACCAGCAGCGCGATCAGCGCGATGGGTGTCAGCACACTCCACAGAACAACCTTGCGGCGCACGGGCATGAGGCGGGCTCTCCTGTCTGGCGGGGGGCAGGGCCGGGGCCGCCCAAGCCAGCGCGGGGCGGCGAACGGACCACTGCACGTCTATTGTATAGTTGCGCGCTTCCTGTCTTTGTCGGGGATTGGCTGACATCGCCGCCGGAAAATGCCGGATTCTTGCCCCGCGCAGCCAAGCGCCGACCCTGCCGCACTCCATCGACCCGATACCTCCAGCATGAACGATGCCGCACACGACCTGGCCGGCCTGCCCGAGCCGCTGACCCACGAAAGCCCGGCCGAGGATGACTACCACCGCCGCTTCGGCGGCGTGGCAAGGCTCTACGGCGCCGCCGGCCTGGCCCGCCTGGAGGCGGCCAGCGTGTGCGTGGTCGGCATTGGCGGCGTCGGCAGCTGGGCGGCCGAGGCACTGGCGCGCAATGCGGTCGGGCGCATCACGCTGATCGACCTGGACCATATCGCGCTGTCCAACACCAACCGCCAGATCCATGCGCTGGGCGATGCCTACGGGCGCGCCAAGGTCGAGGCCATGGCCGAGCGCATCGTGGCCATCAACCCGCGCTGCCGGGTAACGCAGGTCGATGATTTCGTCACGCCGGACAATGTGCCCGAGCTGCTCGGCGCCGGCTATGACTACGTCATCGACGCCATCGACGCGGTGCGCGTCAAGACTGGGATGCTCGGCTGGGCCCGGCGCCAGGGCGTGCCGGTGATCACCTGCGGCGGCGCGGGCGGCCAGCTCGACCCCACGCGCGTGCGCATCGACGACCTGGCGCGTACGATCCAGGACCCGCTGCTGTCCAAGGTGCGCGCCGGCCTGCGCAAGCAATGGGGCTTTACGCGCGACCCGAAGAAGAAGTTCGGCATCGCCGCGGTCTATTCGGACGAGCCGCTGCAATATCCCGAGCCCGAGCAGCAGGCCTGCGAGATCGACGAGGCGCCGCCGCTGGACCTGCAGCCGGGCCAGCCGGCCATGCGCGGCCCGCAGGGGCTGGCCTGCGCGGGCTTTGGCTCGTCGGTGGCGGTGACGGCGGTGTTCGGCTTTGTCGCGGCGTCGGCGGTGATCGGCGCGATCGCGCGCGGCTGAAGCCGCCCGGGCCGCTCAGGCGCTCAGCGCGCGCAGCAGCCCGTCGATCTCGGCGTCGCCGGGTGCAAGGTTGTCGAAGAAGATCAGCTCCGGATAATCCGCGGGCGCCGGCATGAAGCGCCGGGTGCGGTAGGCTTCCCAGTGGCCCAGCTTGTAGGCGTCGTTGGGATTGCCGCGCCGGATGATGCGCGCATGGGCCTCGTCTTCAGGCAGATGGACCCAGACCGTGCGCACCGTCGTGCCGGCGGGCACGTGCAGCCAGCCGGGGTCATGCAGCAGGTGGGCCTTGACCTCGCGCGACAGCGGGCCGATCACGATCACGCTGATGCCCAGCGCCAGGTTCTCGCGCGCGGTGTCGAGCAGGCCCTGGTATTCCGGGTCGCGCAGGTTGTTCAGGTAGGCCGGGCTGTCGCGGTCATTGGGGTCGCCGGTGATCGCGGCCATGGCCGCGGCGCTGTAGCGGCCGTACAGGGTGTCTTTGTCGAGCAGGCAGAAGGGCTCGCCGGTGGCCTGCATCAGCGGGCCGATCAGGCGGTGGGCGAGGGTGGTCTTGCCGGTGCCGGCATGGCCGCAGAAGAAGATCAGTCTTGGCATGAGGGTTTGGTGTAGCGGACAGGGCGCATCGCCCACAGCATACCCCCTGGGCTTGCGCCAGATCAGGCCCGGGCCGCGCCGATTCGGTATCCTTGCCGTTTTCTCCCACGATTGCCGTCGATCCATGGACGCCAAAGACCAGCTTTCCTCCGCCGGCCTGCCGGACCACCTCCATCTGGGCGAACCGGTCACCGACGCCACCCATGCCGAGTTCGTGCAGCTGCTGGCCGCGGTGGCCGGCGCCGACGACGCCGGCTTCCTGGCGGCGATGGACGAATGGATCGACCATACCCGCCATCATTTCGCACAGGAAGAGCAGTGGATGGAGGCGATGGGCTTCGGCCCGCGCCATTGCCACGCGGGCGAGCACCAGCAGGTGCTGGCCGTGGCCGCCGCGGTGCGCGACAAGGTGCACACCGATGCCGAGTTCCAGCTTGGCCGCCGCCTGGTGGCCGAGCTCTCGGGCTGGTTCGACCATCACGTCAAGTCGATGGACGCGATGATGGTGGAGCATATGCGCGAGCACGGCTTCACGCTGGTCGAAGGCCCGGTCACGGCGGCCTGAGCGCAGTCAGGCCGGGTGGGCGGCGGCGCGGTCGATCACCACGAAATACTTGCGCACCGGCGCCAGCACCTCGAACAGCCCGGTAAAGCCGGCCGGGATCACGCAGGCGTCGCCGGGGCCGAAGTCGCTGGCCTGGCCGGCATCGTCGCTGATGCGGATGCGGCCGCTGATGACATGGAAGAACTCTTCCTTGCCGGCCGGAAAGGCGATGCGCCAGGCTCCGGGCTCGCATGCCCAGATACCGCAGTCGAAATCGCCGTGCTGCGCGCTGTAGTGCGTCCAGGTGGTGCGGTCGGGGTTGCCTGACACCAGCCGGTCCGGGCGCGGGCGGTCGTGGCTGGGGGCGGGCTCAGTCTTGAAGTCGATCAGGCGGGGCGCTGGCATGGCGGATGGCAGGAAAAATGGCGGAACTGAGTCCGCCAGTTTACCGCGCCGGGGCCCGCGGCCCGGCCGTTCAGTTCAGCGCCGTGCTCAGCTGGCGGCGCCAGTGCGACACCACGTCGGGCCGGTCGGCCAGCATCTCGAACACCGACAGCATGGTCTTGCGGCCGATATCGTCCTCGAAAGTGCGATCGGTGCGCACGATTTCCAGCAACTGCTCCAGCGCCGGCTCGTACTGCTGGCGCGCGATCAGCAGCCTGGCCAGGTCCCGCCGCGCCGCCAGGTCGCGCGGGTCGGCGGCAATGCGCGCGCTCAGGGTGGGCTCGTCCGGCAGGCCGGACAGGCCCTCCATCGCATCCATGCGCATGCGCAGCGCGGCATGGGCGTCCTGCTGCGCGGCCTGCGGCGACAGGGCCTCGAACTGCGACCTGGCCTCGGCGATGGCATTGCCGTCCAGCAGGAAACCGATATAGGCCAGCCGGGCGGCGTCGGTCTCGGGGTCGAGCGCAATGGCTTCGTCGAACTTCGCCTCGGCGCCGGCCCGGTCGCCCTCGGCGGCCAGTTGCAGCGCGTCATGCAGGGCCGTCTGCGCGGGCCTGGGCATCAGCCGCCCGAGGAATTCACGCAGGCCGGACTCGGGCAGCACGCCGATGAACTGGTCCACCGCCTGGCCGTCGGCAATCGCCACCACATGCGGGATGCTGCGCACGCCGAAGTGCGCGGCCAGGTCCTGGTTCTCGTCGACATTGACCTTGACCAGCTTCCACTGGCCGCCGGCCTCGGATTCCAGCCGTTCCAGCATCGGGCCCAGCGTGCGGCAGGGGCCGCACCACGGCGCCCAGAAGTCGACCAGCACGGGCGCCTGGCGCGAGGCCTCGATCACTTCGGTTTCGAAATTCTGCAGGGTCACGTCGCTCATGGGAAATCCTGGATCGGGGAGAGGCGGGAGCGGCCAGCCCGGGCGGGCCGCCCGAAGGGGCAAGGCAATCTATACCCCTATTGTGAGGGCGAAGGCGCCGAATGCAACGCCCTGTGCCAATACCGTGCCCGCAGGGTTCGGGAAAGTCTGCGGTTGAAAATAGAACGATCGTTCGGTTATAGTCCTTGATCATACCAAAAGCCCCGGTCCGCGAGACCGCACAGGAGACCTTGCATGCAGACCCCAGCTCGCCCGCATTTCCAGTTCTGGCCGAAGCGCCTGCCGACCGCCATCGTGCTGCCGGAGACCTCGCTCTGGGCCAACCTGGAAGTCTCGGCGCTCCGCTATGCCGACAAGGCCGCGATCCGCTACTTCGGCAATGCCATCACCTTCCGTGAGCTGGAGGCGCAGGCCACCGCCCTGGCCGGCTGGCTGCAGCAGAAGGCGGGCGTGAAGAAGGGCGACCGGGTGCTGCTGTACATGCAGAACTGCCCGCAGTTCATCGTCAGCTACTACGCCATCCTGCGCGCCGACGCGGTGGTGGTGCCGGTCAACCCGATGAACCGTGCCGAGGAATTCAAGCATTACGTGACCGACGCGCAGGCGCGCGTGGCGATCTTCACCGCCGACCTGGCCGCCGGGGTCGAGCAGGCGCAGGCGGAGCTGGCGCCGGCCGAGCGCCTGGAGCATATGCTGGTGACCCAGTATGCCGACGCGCTGCCGCCCACGCA
The DNA here is from genome assembly GCF_058787995.1 of Cupriavidus sp. FW305-27. NCBI lineage: Bacteria > Pseudomonadati > Pseudomonadota > Betaproteobacteria > Burkholderiales > Burkholderiaceae > Cupriavidus > Cupriavidus sp. FW305-27. The sequence goes on along the minus strand of NZ_JBYTAG010000017.1, from coordinate 91,711 downwards.
CGAACATCCGGAAGACGCGCCGCCGGCCTGGCTGACCACGCCGCATCCGCTGCCCGCGGGCGCCACCGCGTGGCCCGAGGCACTGGGTGCCGGCCTGCAGCCTGGCCCGCACACCGCCGGCCCGGACGACATGGCGGTGATGCCCTACACTTCGGGCACCACCGGCTTCCCCAAGGGCTGCATCCATACGCACCGCTCGGTGATGCACAACATCGTCGGCGGCTCAACCTGGTCGGGCTCGGGCGCCGAATCGGTGATCCTGTCGGTGCTGCCGCTGTTCCACGTCACCGGCATGCAGTACGGCATGAACGGCCCGATCTACAGCGGCGCCACCGTGGTGATGCTGCCGCGCTGGGACCGCGAGGTGGCCGGCCGCCTGATCTCGCGCTACCAGGTCACGCACTGGACCAATATCCCGACCATGGTGATCGACTTCCTGGCCAGCCCCAACCTGGCCCAGTTCGACCTGGCCAGCCTGCGCTATATCGGCGGCGGCGGCGCGGCCATGCCGCAGGCCGTGGCCGAGCGCCTGCGCGAGCAGTTCGGGCTGAACTACCTGGAAGGCTACGGCCTGTCCGAGACCATGGCGCCGACGCACAGCAACCCGTCGGACCGGCCCAAGCTGCAGTGCCTGGGCGTGCCGACCTTCAACACCGACGCGCGCGTGGTCGACCCGGTCACGCTCAAGGAACTGCCGCCCAACGAGATCGGCGAGATCATCGTCAGCGGCCCGCAGGTGTTCAAGGGCTACTGGGGCAAGGAAGACGCCACCCGCGACGCCTTTATCGAGTTCGAGGGCAAGGCCTTCTTCCGCACCGGCGACCTGGGCCGCATGGACGAAGAGGGCTACTTCTTCATCACCGACCGCCTCAAGCGCATGATCAATGCGTCGGGCTTCAAGGTGTGGCCGGCCGAGGTGGAGAACCTGCTGTACAAGCATCCGGACGTGCAGGAGGCCTGCATCATCGGCACGCGCGACCCGTACCGCGGCGAGACCGTCAAGGCGGTGGTGGTGCTGCGCGCCCATGCCAAAGGCAAGACCACGCCGGAGCAGATCATCGAATGGGCCAAGGAGAACATGGCCGCCTACAAGTACCCGCGCGTGGTGGAGTTCGTTGAGGCGCTGCCGAAGTCGGGCACCGGCAAGGTGATGTGGCGCCATCTGCAGGAATGCGAGAATGCGCGCAACACCGGCGCAGAGGAGAGGCCCGCGGCCTGAGGCAGCCGGGTAGCCAATGAAAAAGGCTGGTCGACCGACCAGCTTTTTTTATTTACGCGGTGCCGGCCCTCAATGCCCCCGCACCCGCATCAGCATCTTCACCATCGTCTTGTAGCCCCGCTCGCGCGCATGGCGCGTGGGGCTCACGCCTTCGCGGTCGGCGAGGTTGGCGTCAGCGCCGGCATCCAGCAGCAGTTGCACCGTTTCCTCGTAGCGGGTGCTGCCATCGCCCAGGATCACCGCTTCCAGCAGCGCGGTCCAGCCGAGGTCGTTGACATGGTCCACGGCAACGCCGGCCTTCAGCAGCAGCTTCACCACCTCGACATGGCCGTGCTGGCTGGCGGCGATCAGCGCGGTGCCGTCATAGCGGTCGGTGCTGGCCAGGTCGGCGCCGTGCGCCAGCGCCAGGCGCACCATGTCGGCCTGGCCGGTGGCGGCTGCCAGCAGGAAGGGGCTGTTGGCCTCGGTGTCCTTCAGGTTCACATCGGCGCCGGCCAGCAGCAGCGTGCGCGCGACTTCGGTGTGCCGGTTCTGCACCGCCGCCAGCAGGGCGCTGCGCCCGCGCTCGTCGGCCGCGCGCGCCGAGGCGCCGGCGGCCAGCAGGCGCGCCACCAGGTCCTGGTCGCCGGCGCTGGCGGCGGTGATCAGGTTGCGGTCGAGCGTGCCGATGGCGTCGCGGCGTGGCGGCGGCTGCATGGCCGCGCTGCGCGGCGCTCGGGCGGCGGGCTGGCTGGCCGCGCCGCCGGCGGGCCGTGCCGCCAGGGTTTGCCCGCCCTGGGCCGCCAGCAGGCCACCCCCCATCAGCAATCCCATCAGGCCCAGCAGCTCGTTGAGTGCCTGTCTGCGGGTGCGGGCGGCGGGGCGCGTCATGGCGGCAGCTCCTTGGCTCAGACGGTTTCGTGGGGGCTGGCCGGCAGGGGCGCTGCGTCGTCGCGGGCGGCGTGCGCAGCGCGCTCGGCGTCGGCGGCATCGTTGGCCTGCAGCTGGCGCCAGAGCCTGCCCAGGTAGGGATCGTCGACGCCGTTGGTGGCCAGGCCCAGCAAGGTCTGCTGCAGGTATTCGCGCGCGGGGCCGTACAGTCCGGCAGCGTGGCGCAGGCGCTCGACCACGCTGGGATCCGGCAGCCGGCCGGCGTAGGCCTCGTGCGAGCGGTTCATGACGAAGGCGAGGGCACGCTGCTCAGGCGCGCTGGCATCCCCGGTGCGGATGCGCAGCCAGCGCGGATGGTAGGCCCCGGTCAGCATCTCGCGGCGCCACAGCACGCGGAATTCCTGCTCGACCACATGGCTGGGGATGCGGAACACCATGCCGTGGCAGCAGCCGCCCCGGTCCAGGCCCAGTACCAGGCCCGGGTTGTCCCAGGTGCCCCGGTTGATGCGGGAATAGAGGTAGAAGCCGCGGTGGTAGCCGTGCACGGTGGCGCGCTGGCGCTCGGTGTGCACCACCATCGGGTTCCAGATCAGCGAACCATAGCCGAACAGCCAGACATCGCCGCCAAGCGCGGGATCTTCCGGGCGGCGCGCCAGCGTGTCGGAAAGGGACTGCTCGAGCACGGCTTCCGGCAGCAGCGAGGACGCGACCGGAGTACTGCACAGCGAGGTGCGCAGACGGTCGGATTCGAGGTCCTGTCGCGTGATGGCCATGGTGGAAGCATAAATCAAAGCGGCGCCACGGGAAGGTGGGGGAAATGACATAAGTGCCAGTTTTTCTCAGAATTGCCTGAGCAACCGGCACGGGTGTGGGCGCCTGACAACGTTTGGCGCGGCGTGCCGCCTCTGTCACTCGCCGCGGACGGGTGCTGCCGCACCTTTGTCCGCGATCAGGCGCACGTGAATTGCTGGCCGGCGCGGCTGCCATGTCCTTACAATGGTGGCCTCAATTCACAGGGGGAACCCGCGATGGCACGCACGCTTACGGTGGTGTTCGGCAGTGGCAAGGAATATGACTTCACGATCGGCACGGACGAGCTGGCCGCGGTCACCGAGGACGCCGCGTGGCGCTGGTTCGACCGGGAATACAGCGAGCTGGGCTGTCAGGCGTCGAGCCCGGTCGGCAAGGTGCTGGTGATCGACAAGATCCTGAATGTCGCCAAGTTTTCCGGAGAGGCGCGCTTCTCCGGCGATCCTGCCTGGGCGCAGGACTATGCCCGCCATGCGGCGCGGCTGCTGGACCGGGACAAGGTCCGCGTCGATGTCGGCAACGCCGCGATCGGGTTCTGAGGCGCGGGCGCGCCAGCAAGACGGGTAGTTGCCGCGGTTGTCGCCCCTGCCTGTGCAGGCGCGACAACCTTGCTGCCGGCTTAGACCGCCAGCAGTTCCACTTCAAACAGCAGGGTAGCGTTCGGCGGGATCACGCCGCCGGCGCCGCGGGCACCGTAGCCGAGGTCGGCCGGGATCACCAGCCGGCGCACGCCGCCCACCTTCATGCCCTGCACGCCTTCGTCCCAGCCGCGGATCACATGGCCGGCACCCAGCGGGAACACGAACGGGTCGTTGCGGTCCTTGCTCGAATCGAACTTGCGGCCAGCCTGGCCGTTCTCGTACAGCCAGCCGGTGTAGTGCACGGTGACGTGCTTGCCGGCGGTGGCTTCGGCGCCGGCGCCGACGGTGGTGTCTTCGTATTGCAGGCCAGAGGGCGTGGTTTGCATGGCGTATTTCCTTCCGATGGGAACAGACGTGGTGAGAGGAGAACGCAGCGCGGCTGCGTTCAGGCTTGGGCGCGCTGGAGCACATCCAGCGTCAGTTGCACATTGCGGTCGTCGTCGGCCACCCAGATGTCGCCGTCCTGGATCGTCACCGACAGGCGCATGGCGCGCTGCGCCAGCGCAGCCAGGGCTTCGACCGCTTCCGCCGGGACATTGTAGACGGTGACGTTGCGCAGCTTGCCGGCCTTGCCCGCCATGCCCTTCCACCATTCGCGCGCGCTGGCGGCGTTGTAGGTATAGACGGTCACGCGCTCGGCGCGCGCCGCGGCGCGCTTCAGGCGCGCTTCGTCGGGCTGGCCCAGTTCGACCCAGTGGGCGATGTCGCCGGTCAGGCGCTTGTCCCACAGGTCGGGTTCGTCGGGTTCGTCCAGGCCGCGCGTGAAGGCCAGCGTTTCGGTGGCTTCGCAGGCAAAGGCCAGCAGGCGCACCATCATGCGCGCGTCATTCTCGGACGGGTGCTGGGCGATGGTCAGGCTGTGGCTGCCGTAGTAGGGCCGGTCCATGTCGGAGACCGACAGGTCAGCTTTGAAGATGGTGGATTTGAGCGCCATGAGGTGAAGTGAGCGGCAGGCGCCCCGGCTGGGGTGCGGGAGACGCAAAAGGCCGCATCATACGCCATTTGCCGGACACCGCCTGCGGGCCCGGCATACTCGCGCAGTGGCTCAGCGCTTGCGGTATTCCTTGAGGTAGAAGCGCAGCAGCGCCGACAGCAGCAGCGTGCTCAGGAAGCCGGCGGCAACGATCAGCGCCTGCCCGGCGGTGGAGTCGATCTGGCCGGCCACCCCGAGGCGGAACAGCCAGGTGCCGACCATCATCGCCAGGAACGGCATCAGCAGCGCGCCGCGGCCGTAGGTTTGCACTGCCCACAGCGGGAAGCGGCGCAGGAAGTCGCCCGGAATGCTGCAGGCCAGGCAGGCACCGGCAGCTGCCAGTGCGGCGGCCACGATGTCGCCGGAATGGATGTCGAACATGGTCTTGGTCTCGCGCGCCCCCATCAGGCACACGCAGGCGAGCGTGGCGGGAATTGGGCAAAGCGCTGATTCTACAAGAGAAATTTGCGCCGGAGGTGACGAATACGGTTACCGTGGGGTGCTGCCCGCGGGCGATGCCTCGACCGCCACTTGCAGCGTCACGGTGTCGCCTACCTCGGGCAGGAAGCGGGTCATGCCAAAGGCACTGCGCGGCACCTCGGCGCGGAAGTCACCGCCGCAGACCTGCCGGCTCACGCCGAACAGGGTGACCTCGCCGCAGCGGAAACGTTCGGCCTGCAGGCGCAGCGGCTGCGTGACGCCGTGCAGCGTCAGCTCGCCTTCCACCGCCGCCAGCCGGCCGCCTTCCATCAGGAAGCGGTCCGCGCGCAGCCGCGCCACCGGGTGCTGGGCAGTATCGAAGAATTGTGCCGAGCGCAGCACGCCGTCCAGGGTGCGGTTGCCGGTATCGACCGAGGCCAGGTCCACGGTCACGTCGAGTGCGCCGGCGCCGCTGTCCGCGTCATATATGAGGCGCCCGTCGATCTTGCCAAAGCGCCCGCGCACCGAACTGCGCTCGAAATGGCTGGCGGAAAAATAGACGGTGGTGTGCGCCGGATCGATGGTGTACTCAAGCGGCGCCGCCTGCGCAGCGGCGATGCCCAGGGCGGCAGCGAGTGCCAGCGCGCGTGCGGCCATGGCTCAGTCGGCGTTCAGTGGACGAACACGGGCAGCAGGAACATGCCCACCACCGACAGGTAGCCGATGGTCCAGCACAGCGTGCGCAGCGTGGCGCGGTCGGTCACGTAGCACACGGTGTAGAGCAGGCGGGCCACGATGAAGACCACGGCCAGCTCGTCGATGCGGGCCTGCGGCGCCTGCAGGTGGCTGGCGGCCAGCACGGCGGCGGCAAAGAAGGGGAAGGCCTCGAAGTGGTTGCGGTGCGCCATGTCGGCGCGGCGCGCGCGGCCGGACTGCTGCTCCAGCCAGCCGCGCGGGTCATGGTTGTCATAGCCAGGCCCGCTGGCCTTGGCGATGGCCACCGTCGCCAGCGGCAGGATGCCGGCCAGCAGCACGCACCAGAAAGCGATCGGCATAGTCCAGTCCTTTCGGTTGCAATGCCGGCGCCGCCGTCACTGGCGCCACCGGCCCGGCCCGAGCGGTCAGGCGGCGACCACGCGGATCTCGATGCCCGCCAGGCCCACCACCTGCCCGGCGCGGATCTTGGCAGTCTTGCGCGATTCAGGCGCGCCGTCCACCGAGACTTCGCCGGCGGCGACCAGCGTCTTGCCGGCGCCGCCGCTGTCGCACACGCCCGCCAGCTTGAGCAGGTCATTGAGCGCGATGAACTCGCCCTCGAGCGGGAAGGTGATGGTTTGCACGGCTGCCTTGCCAGGTTTGGCCATCACTTGCCCCAGCTGTCTTTCAGACCGACGATGCGGTTGAAGACCGGCTTGCCCGGCCGCGAATCGGTGCGGTCGGCGACGAAGTAGCCATGGCGCTCGAACTGGAAGCGGTCTTCGGGCTGCGCCTCGCGCAGGCCCGGCTCCAGGTAGGCGGTGATCACCTGCTTGGAATCCGGGTTGAGCGCATCCAGGAAGTTCTTGCCGCCGGCATCCGGGTTGGGGTCGTTGAACAGGCGGTCGTACAGGCGCACTTCGGCCTCGTACGCGTGCGCCGCGCTGACCCAGTGGATCACGCCCTTGACCTTGACGCTGTCGGCGCCCGGCGTGCCGCTCTTGGTTTCGGGCAGGTAGCTGGCGTGCACGGCGATCACGTTGCCGTCGGCATCCTTGTCCACGCCGGTGCACTCGATCACGTAGCCGTATTTCAGCCGCACCTTGTTGCCCGGGAACAGGCGGAAGTAGCCCTTGGGCGGAGTCTCGTTGAAGTCCTCGCGCTCGATCCACAGCTCGCGCGACAGCGGAAAGACGCGCTTGCCGAGTTCCGGCTTCTTCGGGTGGACCGGTGCCGAGCATTCCTCGCTCTGGCCCTCGGGGTAGTTGTCGATGATCAGCTTGAGCGGGTCCAGCACGGCCACGCCGCGCGCGGCACGGCCGTCCAGGTCGTCGCGCACCGCGCCTTCGAGGGTGCTCATGTCGATCCAGCTGTCGGCCTTGGCCACGCCCACGCGGTCGCAGAACAGCTGGATCGATTCCGGGGTGTAGCCGCGCCGGCGCACGCCCACCAGCGTGGGCATGCGCGGATCGTCCCAGCCGTCCACGCGCTGCTCGTCGACCAGCTGCTTGAGCTTGCGCTTGCTGGTGATGGCGTAGGTCAGGTTCAGCCGCGCGAACTCATACTGGTGCGGCAGCGGGTCGCGAAACACGCCGCTGTCGCGCAGGTGCTCAAGCACCCAGTCGTACAGCGGGCGGTTGTTCTCGAACTCCAGCGTGCACAGCGAATGCGTGATGTTCTCGAGCGCGTCCGAGATGCAGTGGGTGAAGTCGTACATCGGGTAGATGCACCACTTGTCGCCCGTGCGGTGGTGATGCGCATGGCGGATGCGGTAGAGCACCGGGTCGCGCATCACGATATTGGGCGCGGTCATGTCGATCTTCGCGCGCAGCACGTGCTCGCCGTCGGCGTACTTGCCGGCGCGCATGTCGCGGAACAGCTGCAGGTTCTCTTCGACGCTGCGCTCGCGGTAGGGCGAGGGCTTGCCCGGCTCGGAGAAATTGCCGCGGCTGGCGGCGATCTGCTCGGCGGTCTGGCTGTCGATGTAGGCGGCGCCGCGCTCGATCAGGGTCTCGGCAAAGGCGTAGAGCTGGTCGAAGTAGTCGCTGGCGTAGTACAGGTGCGGCTGTCTGGTGCCGTCCTTGCCCTCGCTGTCCCAGGAAAAGCCCAGCCAGTGCACCGCGTCGATGATCGAATCGACGTATTCGGTGTCTTCCTTGACCGGGTTGGTGTCGTCAAAGCGCAGGTGGCAGCGGCCGCCATAGTCGCGCGCCAGCCCGAAGTTCAGGCAGATGCTCTTGGCGTGGCCGATATGCAGGTAGCCGTTGGGCTCCGGCGGGAAGCGGGTGATGACGGTCGGCAGCGGTTCGCCGGCCTTGTCCTGGCGGCCGGCATAGGTGCTGGCGGCGAGATCCTGGTCGATGATGCTGCGCAGGAAGTTGGAGGCGGCGGGGGTGCTGTCGGTAGGCTTGTTGTCGTGGCTCATGATGGCGCCGGTTGGCCGGCCTGATGCGTCTGGGTGCTTGGGGCCGGGTCGTCAGATTGCGTGGCGGAATGCCAATAGCGGGATTTTACCGTGCCGGAGCCGCCGCACGCCGCGAGCCGCCGCGGATTTCCGCCCTTATCCCGGATTTGCGTCCGCGCGGATGCGCCTGGCTGCGACGAAAGTGATGTGTCGGAGTAGCATGGGAGCGTGCCGGCCCGTGGTGGCCGGCTTTGGTCCATCGCTGCAGGAATGCCCATGAACGCCCAACCCGATGCGGCGCCAGTGCCGCTTGAGCCCTCTGAAGTCGTTGCCGCGCTGTGGCGTGATGCCGGCCTGCCCGCCGAGGCGCTGGCGCACCTGAAGCTGGGCGGCGCCGAGCCGGTGCTGCCGTCGAGCTTTGCCGTGGGCACCGCCGCCCAGGCCAGCCTTGGCGCCGCGGCGCTGGCAGCCGCCGCACTGTGGCACAGCCGCACCGGCCGCTGGCAGGACGTCAGCGTCGACATGCGCCACGCCATCACCGAATTCCGCAGCGAACGCTACCTGCGCGTCGATGGTGGCCCCGCGCCCGAACTGTGGGACAAGCTGGCCGGCATCTACCGCTGCGGCGACGGCCGCTGGGTGCGCCTGCATACCAATTTCCCGCACCACCGCGACGGCGTGGTGCGCTTGCTCGGCTGCGCCAATGACAAGGCGGCCGTGCAGGCCGCGCTGGAAAAGCGGGACGCCGAAGCCTTCGAGACCGCGGCGTCCGACGCGGGCCTGGTGGTTGCGGCATTGCGCAGCTTCGAGGAATGGGACCGCCATCCGCAGGCGGCCGCCTTGCGCGGCCTGCCGCCGGTGACGCTGGAGCGCATCGGCGACGCCCCGCCGCAACCACTGCCGGCGCCCGCATCCGCGGATGCGCAGCCGCTGTCGGGCGTGCGCGTGCTCGATTTCACCCGCATCATCGCCGGCCCGGTGGCGGGCCGCACGCTGGCCGCGCATGGCGCCGACGTGCTGCTGGTCACTGCCTCGCACCTGCCGTCGATCCCGCCGCTGGTGATCGACACCGGCCGCGGCAAGCGCAGCTGCCAGCTGGACCTGCGCGATCCCGATGACAAGCGCACCCTGCACAAGCTGCTGCACGGTGCCGACGTGATGGTGCAGGGCTACCGGCCCGGCGGCCTGGCCGAGCTGGGCGTGGGGCCGGAGGCCGCGGCGCGCGCACGTCCGGGCATCGTCTATGTGTCGCTGAGCGCCTATGGCCATGTGGGGCCGTGGTCGCACAAGCGCGGCTTCGATTCGCTGGTGCAGACCGCCACCGGCTTCAATGATGCCGAAGCGCAGGCGGCCGGCAGCGACATGCCGCGCCCGTTGCCGGCGCAGGTGCTGGACCACGCCGCGGGCTACCTGCTGGCCTTCGGCGCGATGGCCGCGCTGCACCGGCGCGCGGTGGAGGGCGGCAGCTGGCATGTGCGGGTGTCGCTGGCGCAGGTGGGGCAGTGGCTGCGCGGCCTGGGGCGCGTGCCGGACGGGCTCAAGGCGCCCGAGCAGAAGATCGACGACGTTTCCGACCTGCTTGAGGCCGTGCCGTCGGGCTTCGGCATGCTGACGGTGGTGCGTCATGCGGCGCATCTGTCGGAAACGCCGGCGCGCTGGACCTTGCCGTCCGAGCCGCTCGGCACGCACGCGCCGGAGTGGCTGCCGCGCGGCTAGGTTAGTAGAGCGTGGTGCGCTGCCGCTCGGGCAGGTCACGGTCGTAGGCGGCGCCGTCGATGGCGTTGTCGCTCAGCGTGGCCAGGATCTCGCCGTTGCTGGGCAGCGACTGGCGCGCCACCTGCGCATCCGCTGCCCACAGCCGCGAGCGGATCAGCGCGCGGGCGCACTGGAAGAACACTGACTGCACCGTGACCACCAGCACCGTGGTCGGGGCCTTGCCGTCGGCCAAGCAGCGCGCGACCAGCGCCGGGTCGACGCTGATCTGCGCGGTGCCGTTGACGCGGATGGTCTCGTTGATGCCGGGGATCACGAACAGCAGCCCCACGCGCGGATCGGCAACGATATTGCGCAGGCTGTCGATGCGGTTGTTGCCGCGCCGGTCGGGCAGCAGCAGCGTGTGTTCGTCCAGCACCTGCACAAAGCCCGGCGCATCGCCGCGCGGCGAGCATTCAGCCCGGTCCTCGCCCACCGTCGACAGCAGGCAGAAGGGCGCCGCCTCGATAAAGGCGCGGTAGTGCGGGTGCAGGTAGTCGACTTCCTTGGACAGCGACGGGGCCGCCGGTTGCGCGTAGAGCGCTTCCAGTTCGGCCAGCGTGGTGATGGCGTGCGAGGTCATGGCAGGCGGGGCGTGGGTCGGCGGGAGGCGAAACCGTCAATGTAGCGCAGATGCCGTTACACGGTCACGGTACCCCGGCCGATCTCCAGCACGCGGCCGCCCACGCGGATGGCGCCTTCGGCATCGGCCTTCAGGCGCAGCCGGCAGGGGCGGCCAACGGCCTCGCCCTGGTCGATCGCATACTCGGCCGGCAGCGCGTGGCCGGTGGCCAGCAGCCAGCCGCCGAGGTTGGCGCAGGCCGAACCCGTGCCCGGGTCCTCGGCCACGCCGCCGCCTTGCTTGGTGAAGAAGTAGCGCGACAGCACGCGGCCGGGCTGCTCCGGGTCGAAAGCAAAGACGTAGACGGTCTTGCGGCCCAGGCTGCTCTGCGGCCAGATCTGCAGGCGCGCGCTGTCGGGGTTGGCGCGGCGCACGGCATCGGTGCCGCGCACTGCCACCAGCAGCTGGTCGGCGCCGGTGTCGACCCACATCGGCGACACCAGCAGGTCGTGTTCCCGCAGGCCGAGCAGGCTGGCGATGTCGGCATCGGACAGGCCCGCCGGCGCGGTCTTCGGCTTGCCGCTGTGGGGGGCGGTGAAGGTCCAGACATCGCCCTGCGCGGTCACCGGCACCACGCCCGCCGCGAACTCCAGCGTCAGCGCGTCGCCGGTTCCGGCCAGGTCGCGCACAGCGTGCGCGGTGCCCAGCGTCGGATGGCCGGCGAAGCGCATTTCATAGCCCGGCGTGAAGATGCGCACCCGCGCGCTGGCACGTTCCGACGGCAGGATAAAGGTGGTTTCCGACAGGTTGAACTGCAGCGCCAGTGCCTGCATGGTGGCCTCGTCCATACCGCGCGCATCCTCGAACACGCATAGCGGATTGCCACCGAAGGTGGCTTCGGCAAAGACGTTGAGCAGGCGGAAGGCGTAGGTGGTCATGGCGCGGGGGGCTCCGGAGGCTGGTTGATCACCAGTGTACGGAGCGGGGGCGGACACGCCATGCACAGTTGGGCCGATCGCCGGCGGGCCAGTTGCGGACAGTTGTGCCGTGCCATGAAAAACGCCCGGGCGGACCCGGGCGTATCGCTGGCGAGGGCACTGAGTCAGCCGGCTCAGAACCCCACTGCCTGGCCATCGCGCCGGCTGTCGCTGGCCGCGACATAGCCGTGCTCGGCGTCCTCCGACAGGCGCCAGATGAACTGGCCCGAGCCGAAGTCCATGTACGGATCGTCCACCGACTTGAGCTGGTGGCCGCGCGCCTTCAGGCCCGCGACCGTGGCCGGGTCCATGGTGCTTTCCACATCCAGCGTGAAGTCGCGGTTGACCTTCCAGCGCGGCGCGCAGCACGCGGCCTGTGGCTGCTGGTTGTAATCCAGCATGCGCACCACGGTCTGCAGGTGGCCCTGCGGCTGCATGTCGCCGCCCATCACGCCGAAGCTCATCACCGGCTGGCCGTCCCTGGTCAGGAAGGCCGGGATGATTGTGTGGAACGGACGCTTGCCGCCCGCGACCACGTTGGCCGACTTCGGGTCCATCGAGAAGCCCACGCCGCGGTTCTGCAGGCTGATGCCGGTGCCCGGCACCACCACGCCCGAGCCGAAGCCCATGTAGTTGGACTGGATGAACGAGATCATCATGCCGTTCTCGTCGGCGGCGGTCAGGTAGATGGTGCCGCCCACCTTGGGCATGCCGAAGTCGAAATGCGTGGCGCGCTGCATGTCGATCAGCTTCGCGCGTGACTTCAGGTAGGCGTCATCGAGCATTTCCTCCGGCGTGACTTCCATGCTGCGCGGGTCGGCCACGTAGCGGTAGAGGTCGGCAAAGGCCAGCTTCATTGCCTCGATCTGCAGGTGCTGAGAATCGACCGAGTCCACCGGGATCGAAGCCATGTCGAACTGGTCCAGGATGCCCAGCGCGATCAGCGCGGCGATGCCCTGGCCGTTGGGCGGGATCTCGTGCAGCTCGTAGCCGCGGTAGGACTTGCTGATCGGCTTGACCCAGTCGGGGCGGTAGTTGCGCAGGTCATCGAGCGTCATGGCGCCGCCGCACTGCTGGCTGAAGGCGGCAATCTGCTCGGCGATCTCGCCTTCATAGTAAGCGCGGCCACGGGTCGCGCCGATCTTGCGCAGGGTTTCGGCGGCAGCCTTCATGGTGAACTTCTCGCCCACCGCGGGTGCGCGGCCATTGGGCATGAAGGTCTCGGCATAGCCGGGCTGGTCCTTCAGTTCAGGCACCGCGGCGGCCCACTTGTGTGCCACCACCGGCGGCACGGCATAGCCGCGCTCGGCGATCTCGATCGCCGGCTCCATCAGGTCGGCGAACGGCAGCTTGCCGAAGCGCTCATGCAGCGCGGCCCAGCCGGCGACCACGCCGGGCACGGTGACCGAGTCCCAGCCGCGGATCGGGCGGTTGGCCAGGCCGTTGGCATCGGTGCCGTACTTGTTCTTGAAGTATTCCGGGCTCCACGCCGCCGGGGCCACGCCCGACGAGTTCAGGCCGTGCAGTTCCTTGCCGTCCCACAGGATGGCAAAGGCATCGCTGCCCAGGCCGCACGACACCGGCTCGACGATGGTGATCGCGGCGGCCGCGGCGATGGCGGCATCGACCGCATTGCCGCCCTTGAGCAGCATGCGCAGTCCGGCTTGCGCAGCCAGCGGGTGCGAGGTGGAAACCACGTTGCGCGCAAACAGCGGGATGCGCACGGAGGGGTAGGGGTTGGTCCAGTTGAAGTTCTGCATGCTTGTCTGTGTCCTTGTGCTCGGTGCGCCCGTAGCGCAAATTCTGCGGCCCTTATTCTGCCGTGATCTTGCGATCCTTGATCAGCTTGCCCCAGCGCGCGCTGTCCTTCTTCACCATCGCGGCGAACTGCGCCGGCGTGCCGCCGACCGGCTCGGCGCCCAGCTTGCCCAGGCGTTCCTTGACCTCGGGCGACTGGATGGCCTTGTTGAACTCGGCATTCAGGCGGTTGACGATATCCGCCGGCAGGCCCTTGGGGCCATAGATGCCGAACCAGGTGTCTGACTCGAAGCCTGGCAGGCCCGACTCACTCGCGGTGGGGATTTCCGGTGCCATCGGCGAGCGCTTGGCGCTGGTCACTGCCAGTGCCTTGAGCTTGCCGTCCTTCACATGCGGCAGGCCCGACACGATGCTGTCGAACAGCACCTGCACCTTGCCCGAGATCAGGTCCGGCACGGCCAGCGCGGTGCCGCGGTAGGGGATGTGGGTGATGAACACGCCCGCCTGCGCCTTGAAGGCCTCGGCGGTCAGGTGCACCACGGTGCCGTTGCCGCTGGAGGCGTAGTTCAGCTCGCCGGGATGCTTCTTGGCGTAGTCGATCAGCTCGCGCACGTTTTTCGCCGGCAGGCTGTTCGGCACCACCAGCAGGTTGGTGGCGATCGCCACCTGGCTGACCGGGGTGAAGTCGGTCTCGGTGTTGTATGGCAGGCGGGTGTTGATATACGGCCCGATCGAGTGCGTGCTGGTGGTGGCGATCAGCAGCGTATAGCCATCGGGAGCGGCCTTGGCGGCCATGTCCGAGCCGATCGCGCCGCCGGCGCCGGGGCGGTTGTCGACCACGATCTGCTGGCCCAGGTTGGCGCCCACCTTCTGCGCGATGGCGCGTGCCAGCAGGTCGGTCGCGCCGCTGGCCGGGAAGGGCACGATCAGGCGGATCGGCTTGCTGGGATAGGTATCGGCCAGTGCGGGCGTGGCGGCCAGGCAAAGCCCGCAGCCAAGGCCGATGCCGAAGCGGCGCAGCCAGGATTTCATTCTTGTCTCCGGTGTCAGGCGATTGGCCCCGATTCATGAGCCGGCCTTCATTATTCCGTGCTGCCGGTCACAAAGAAAGCTAATATTTCTTTCCAATGTCACAAGGAAATCTTAAGGATCAGCCCTTGCCGGCATATGCCTGACTCTTCCCTTGTGTGCACCGATGAGCACTGTCCGCTTCCTCCGTACCTTCGTTGCCGTGGCCGAGCACGGCTCCTTTGCCGCCGCTGCCGGCCAGGTGGCGCTGACCCAGGCCGCCGTCAGCCTGCAGATGCGCGCGCTGGAGACCGAATTGCGCCGCGAGCTGTTCGACCGCAACGGCCGCGTGGCCGTGCTCAATGCCGACGGCCGCGCGCTGCTGCCGCAGGCGCGGCGCATGCTGGCGCTGTATGAAGAGATGCGCCTGCCGCTGGCCTCGGACGAAGCCATGGCGGGTGCGGTGGCGGTGGGTGCGGTGGTGTCGGTGATGGGCGGGCTGTCACATGCGGTGGCGCATATGAAGCGCACTTATCCTGCGCTCGACGTGCGCCTGGTCGGCGCCAAGTCGATCGAGCTGGCGGCGCAGGTCGAGGCCGGCGAGCTGGATGCCGCCATCCTGGTCGAGGGCGCCGCACGCGTGCCCGGCACGCTGCGCTGGACGCCGCTGTACCAGGAGCCGCTGGTGGCGATCGCGGCACGCGGCAGCCCGGGCCGCGACGCACGCGAGGCGCTCGCCACCAATCCCTACCTGCGCTTCGACCGCAGCCAGCGCACCGGCGTGCTGGTCGAGCGCGCGCTGCGCCGCGCGCACCTGAAGGTCAACGAGTTCCTGGAGCTGAACGCGATCGAGGCGCTGGTGGAACTGGTGCGGCAGGAGGTCGGCGTGACCGTGGTGCCGCTGCTGCGCCGCGCGCGCTGGCGCGACGACGAGGCGCTGCGCATCCTGCCGCTGCTGGTCAACGGCGAGCCGGTGATGCGTCACATCGGCATGCTGGAACGGCGCGACCACGGGCGCGGGAAGGTGACCGCGGCAGTACGGGCCGCCTGCAGCGAGCTGTTCGGCGCCTAGCTGTCGCCGTGCCATAACCAAGTCCTATCGCGCGGATAGTCAGAAACACGTTCTCCTGAAGATCCCTATTGCATATATTTCGGTTGCGGACGGCCGCTGACGCGGCCCGACTCGCCATGGGCGCCACGACTCCTGCGTTGGCGCACGCTTTCGCGCGTCCGCTGATTGCCCGACCTTTGACGCCATCGCTGCAGGCGTGTTCAGTACGTCCCTACATGGAGAAACGTATGTCTAACGAAACAAAGTGTCCGTTCAGCCATGCCGCCGGCGGCGGCACGACGAATCGTGACTGGTGGCCGAATCAACTGCGTCTGGACCTGCTGAGCCAGCATTCCAGCAAGTCCAACCCGTTGGGCGGCGACTTCAACTATGCCAAGGCCTTCAAGAGTCTCGACTTCGCAGCAGTGAAGAAGGACCTGGCCGCGCTGATGACTGACTCGCAGGACTGGTGGCCGGCGGACTTCGGCCACTACGGCCCGCTGTTTATCCGCATGGCCTGGCACAGCGCGGGCACATACCGCATTGGCGATGGCCGCGGTGGTGCAGGGCGCGGCCAGCAGCGTTTCGCACCGCTCAACAGCTGGCCGGACAACGCCAGCCTGGACAAGGCGCGCCGACTGCTATGGCCGATCAAGCAGAAGTACGGCCAGAAGATCTCCTGGGCCGACCTGATGATCCTGGCCGGCAACGTCGCGCTCGAGACCATGGGCTTCAAGACGTTCGGCTTCGGCGGTGGCCGGGAAGACACCTGGGAACCGGATGCGGATGTTTCCTGGGGCAAGGAAAAGACCTGGCTGGGCGGTGACCTGCGTTATGGCAAGGGTGCTGCCGGCAAGGATGAAGGCGTGGTCGTGGCCGACGAGGCGTTGCATGGCACCGAGACCAGCCGCACCGACTCCGGACGCAACCTGGAGAACCCGCTGGCCGCCGTGCAGATGGGCCTGATCTACGTGAACCCGGAAGGCCCCGACGGCAATCCGGACCCGCTTGCCGCGGCCCACGACATCCGCGAATCGTTCGGGCGCATGGCCATGGACGACGAGGAGACCGTCGCGCTGATCGCCGGCGGGCATGCCTTCGGCAAGACCCACGGTGCCGGTCCCGCGGACAACATCGGGCCCGAGCCCGAGGGCGCCGATCTCGAACGCCAGGGCCTGGGATGGGCGAGCACCTTTGGCACCGGCAAGGGCGCCGACACCATCACCAGCGGCCTGGAGGTGACCTGGAGCAATACACCGACGAAGTGGGGCAATAGCTATCTGGAGAACCTGTTTGGCCACGAATGGGAGCTGACCAAGAGCCCCGCCGGTGCCAACCAGTGGGTTGCCAAGGATGCCGCGGAAACCATCCCGCACGCTTACGATCCTGCGAAGAAGCTGCGGCCGACGATGCTGACCACGGATCTGTCGCTGCGTTTCGACCCGGCCTACGAGAAGATCTCGCGGCGCTTCCTGGAGCATCCTGACCAGCTCGCCGATGCCTTTGCCCGCGCCTGGTTCAAGCTGATCCACCGTGACATGGGCCCGCGCGCCCGCTACCTTGGACCGGAAGTGCCGGCCGAAGAGCTGCTCTGGCAGGATCCGATCCCGGCGGTCGATCATCCGCTGGTCAACGAGCAGGACGTCGCCGCGCTCAAGCAGAAGATCCTGGCGTCAGGGCTGCCGGTCTCGCAACTGGTGCAGACCGCCTGGGCCTCGGCATCCACCTTCCGCGGCTCGGACAAGCGCGGCGGCGCCAATGGCGCGCGTATCCGCCTGGCCCCGCAGAAGGACTGGGCAGCCAATGAGCCCGAGCAACTGGCGAAGGTGCTGAAGGTGCTCGAAGGGATCCAGGCCGAGTTCAACGGTGCACAGTCCGGCGGCAAGAAGATCTCGCTTGCCGACCTGATCGTGCTGGCCGGTGGCGCGGGGATCGAGCAGGCGGCGCAGAAGGCCGGCCATCGGGTGACCGTGCCGTTTACGCCGGGCCGCATGGACGCCTCGCAGGAACAGACCGACGTGCAATCCGTCGGGGCGCTCGAGCCGATTGCAGATGGCTTCCGCAACTTCCTGAAGGGGAAGTACAACATCCGGGCGGAGGACCTGCTGATCGACAAGGCGCAATTGCTGACCCTGACTGCTCCCGAGATGACGGTGCTCATTGGCGGACTGCGCGTCCTGAACGTGCATACCGGGCAGGATGCGCACGGCGTCTTCACCGACCGTCCGGAAACGCTGAGCAACGATTTCTTCCGCAACCTGCTCGACATGCGTACGGAATGGAAGCCGCTCTCGGAGGCCCGGGACGTGTTCGAGGGGCGTGACGCCAAGACCGGTGCGAAGAAGTGGACCGGCACCCGCGTCGACCTGGTGTTTGGTTCGAATTCCCAGCTCCGGGCCCTTTGCGAGGTCTACGCAAGCGAGGACGGACAGGAGAAGTTTGTCCGTGACTTCGTCGCCGCCTGGGCCAAGGTGATGAACCTCGACCGGTTCGACGTTGCCTGAACGGTCGCGTGGCCCCGTCAGGGCCGTCCTCCCTGACGGGGCTTTCTCAACCCGGGTGTGAGCGGCGCAGTGGACGCGTCGCCGACACAATGACAAGCGGCCGGCAAGCGCCGGCCGCGTGGCCTGCCAGGGCATGCCCCCGCCTACATGATCCTGTGCGCAAAATGCCCGCGCCGCGCATCGGCCATCAGGTCGAGGAACTGCCCGGTGCTCATGTGCACCAGTTCCTGGTGGTCGCCCGCCTCGAAGTAGACGTCGGGATGCGTCAGCAGGCTGTCGTCGAGCCAGGTCTGCGTGCCGTACGCCATGCCGACCGGCGGGAGCGCGCCGTGGTCGCAGTCGCGGAACACTTCGCGCACGCCATCCTCATGCGCCAGCGACAGCTTGCGGCCGGTCTGCTCGCAGATCTCCGACAGTTTCAGGTGGTGAGTCGAAGGAATCACGGCAGCGACGTAGCCGCTGCTGTCTTCCAGCAGGACGGTCTTGGCCAGTCGGTCTCCGGGAATGTGTGCGGCCTGCGCAGTGGCCATGCTGCTGAGGCTGTAGGGGTGCCGGACGGTGTCGAACTGGCTTTGCTTCTTGCTCAGGCATCTCGCCAGCGTGGTAGACATGGTCATGATTTCAACCTCCGACGCGCGCAGCGCGACCGTTGTCCGAGTCCTACCAATATAGGTCGTCGGGGGTCGGGCGGCGGTGGGGCGGAGCCAGAACGTAGCCGGCAAGCGCAAAAAAAAGGGCACCTTGCGGTGCCCTTAGTGTGTTGTGCCGCCGGCCCCGGGGCCGGCGATATTCCCTGCTTATTCTTCCTGGAACGCTTCCTCGCGCTTGGCCTTGATCGACGGCATCGCCACGATCAGCACCAGCACGGCAGCGGCGATCAGCAGGCCCAGTGACAGCGGGCGCGTCACGAACACGCTGAAGTCACCACGCGACAGCAGCAGCGAGCGGCGGAAGTTCTCTTCCATCATCGGCCCCAGCACGAAGCCGAGCAGCAGCGGCGCGGGTTCGCACTTGAGCTTGATGAACAGGTAGCCCACCACGCCGAAGGCCGCGGTCTGGAACACGTCGAAGGTGGTGTTCTGGACCGAGTACACGCCGATGCAGCAGAACGTCAGGATGGCCGGGTACAGGTAGCGGTAAGGCACCTTCAGCAGCTTCACCCAGATGCCGATCAGCGGCAGGTTCAGCACGATCAGCATCAGGTTGCCGATCCACATCGAGGCGATCAGGCCCCAGAACAGCGCCGGGTTGCTGGTCATCACCTGCGGGCCGGGCTGGATGTTGTGGATGGTCATCGCACCCACCATCAGCGCCATCACCGCGTTGGGCGGAATGCCCAGCGTCAGCAGCGGGATGAAGGAGGTCTGCGAAGCCGCATTGTTGGCCGATTCCGGACCCGCCACGCCTTCGATCGCACCCTTGCCGAATTCCTGCGGATACCTGGAAGTCTTCTTCTCCAGCGAGTAGGCAGCAAACGAAGCCAGCGATGCACCGCCGCCCGGCAGGATGCCCAGTGCCGAGCCCAGCAGCGTGCCACGCAGCACCGCCGGGATCATGCGCTTGAAGTCTTCCTTGGTCGGGAACAGGTTGGTGATGTGGTCGGTAAAGGTTTCGCGGTGTTCCTTCTGCTCCAGGTTGGCGATGATTTCAGCAAAGCCGAAGATACCCATTGCCACCGAGACGAAGTTCAGGCCATCGGTCAGTTCCGGCACGTCGAACGAGAAGCGCGCGGCGCCCGAGTTCACGTCGGTGCCGACCAGGCCCAGCAGCAGGCCCAGCACGATCATGGCGATGGCCTTGACCAGCGAACCCGAAGCCAGCACCACGGCGCCGATCAGGCCCAGCACCATCAGCGAGAAGTATTCGGCGGGGCCGAACTTGAACGCCAGTTCCGACAGCGGCGCGGCAAAGGCGGCCAGGATCATGGTGGCGACGCAGCCGGCGAAGAACGAGCCCAGCCCGGCTGTGGCCAGCGCCACCCCCGCTCGTCCTCGCCTTGCCATCTGGTAGCCGTCGATGGTGGTCACCACCGATGACGATTCGCCAGGCAGGTTGACCAGGATGGCGGTGGTCGAACCGCCGTACTGGGCGCCGTAGTAGATACCGGCCAGCATGATCAGCGCGGCCACCGGGGGCAGCGTGTAGGTCACCGGCAGCAGCATGGCGATGGTGGCCAGCGGCCCCAGGCCCGGCAGCACGCCGATCAGGGTTCCCAGCACGCAGCCCAGGAAGGCGTACGCGAGGTTCTGGAAGGTCAGGGCGGTGGAGAAGCCCAGACCCAGGTTGGCGAGTAGTTCCATGTTGGCGGCCTCCTTAGCTTGCCAGGAAAGCCGGCCACACCGGCATCTGCAGGTTGATGCCGTACACGAACGCGCCCAGGCTGATCAGCACCAGGATGATGGCGTTGAGGATGGCACCCTTCCAGCTGAATTCATGGCTGGCCATCGACGACACCAGCACCAGCACCAGCACCGACAGCACCATGCCCAGCGGCTTGAGCAGCAGGCCGAACAGCACCACCGAACCGAGGATCCACAAGAGCGTCTTGATGTCCCAGCGGGCCAGGTTGTCTTCTTCCGACTTGGAAGACAACGAGCCCCACAGCACCAGCACGCCCAGCAGGGCGAGCACGATGCCGAGCCAGAACGGGAAGTATCCCGGTCCCATTTTTGCGGCGGTTCCCATGGAATAACCGCGCGCGACCCAGGAAAAGCCGAATCCGACCAGGATG
The DNA here is from genome assembly GCF_058787995.1 of Cupriavidus sp. FW305-27. Taxonomy (NCBI): domain Bacteria; kingdom Pseudomonadati; phylum Pseudomonadota; class Betaproteobacteria; order Burkholderiales; family Burkholderiaceae; genus Cupriavidus; species Cupriavidus sp. FW305-27. The sequence continues at coordinate 71,335 of NZ_JBYTAG010000017.1, read as the reverse complement.
AACATCAGGCCGGAGGCGAAGTCCTTTTGGCTACGTATGCGCAAAGTGAATCTCCTCGATAAGACTGCTTGAAATCTCAGGAGGGCTCCCTTCCGCTGCCTTTGTTGCGGTGCATCAATGCGGCAGTTTGCGGGAGCTCTCCTACGGGCAGGGTGGAAGTTAAGGGGGCGACCTTTCAGCTACCTTTCAGATGTCTGCAAACAGGGTCATGCTGAGGGTATCCCCTAGTGAAAGAGCGCTTAAAAGTGCCGCCAAGCCAAGCTGGGAGCGGCCTGGCGGGCAGAAGCCCCAGTCGCTGCGCTATTATCCGGGGCGGTCTTGCGCCGCGCGGCGCTACCCGCCGCTGAAAGGTTTGAAAGGTTCCGCAAGGAACCACTACGCAACGCGAGGAGCGGTTTGGAGAGCATTGACCACATCATTCTGATCGGCGCCGTCGTGATGTCGCTGGGCATCGTGCTGGGGGCTTTCTCGGCACGCCTGGGCGTGCCGTTCCTGCTGGTCTTCCTGGCCGTGGGCATGCTGGCCGGCGTGGACGGGCCGGGCGGCATCCGTTTCTCCGATACCTGGCTCAGCTTCCTGGTCGGCAACCTGGCGCTGGCGGTGATCCTGCTCGATGGCGGGCTGCGCACGCGCTTTGCCACCTTCCGGGTGGCGCTGAAGCCTTCGCTGTCGCTGGCGACCGTGGGGGTGCTGGTGACGGCAGCGCTGGTCGGCGTGTTCGCCGCGTGGCTGCTGGGCATCGACTGGCGGCTCGGGCTGCTGCTTGGCGCCATCGTCGGCTCGACCGACGCGGCCGCGGTGTTCTCGATGCTCAATAGCAGCGGCATCCGGCTGAAGGAGCGGGTGGCGAGCGTGCTCGAGATCGAGTCCGGCATCAACGACCCGATGGCTATCTTCCTGACCCTGACGCTGATCGAATGGCTGACCGCGCCTGACGGCCTGACGCCGCTGGGCCTGGTCACGCGGCTGCTGGTGCAGTTCGGCGTGGGCGGCGTGCTCGGCCTGGCGCTCGGCTATTGCCTGGCCCGCGTGCTGGAGCGCATCCGCGTGGCCGAAGGGCTGCAGGCGATCCTGCTGTGCTCGGGCGGCGCCATGGTGTTCGCGCTGGTGCAGAGCGCCGGCGGCAGCGGTTTCCTGGCGGTGTACCTGACCGGCATGCTGATCGGTAACCGCGAGCGCGCGGTGACGCCGGACACCATGCGCGCCATGGACGGCATGGCCTGGCTGGCGCAGTCGGCCATGTTCCTGCTGCTGGGCCTGCTGGTGTCGCCGCACCGGATCTGGGAGGTGGCCGGTCCGGCGGTGGCGGTGGCGGCCTTCCTGATGCTGGTGGCGCGGCCGGTGGCGGTGTGGCTGGCGCTGCTGCCGTTCCGCTTCAATGCGCGCGAGACCGGCTTTATCGCCTGGATGGGCCTGCGCGGCGCGGTGCCGATCGTACTGGCGCTGTTTCCGCTGCTGCGCGAGGTGCCGCAATCGGGGCTGCTGTTCCGCATCGCCTTTGCCGTGGTGCTGGCCAGCCTGCTGTTCCAGGGCACCACGGTGTCGGTGGCGGCGCGCCTGGCGCGCGTGCGGCGCCCCGGCTACCCCGAGCCGCTGGCGCGTTCGCGCCTGCGCGGCACGCGCGCGCCGATCCTGGAGGTGATGCAGTTCGAGGTGGGGCCCAATGCGCCCGTGGAGAACGTGCGCGCCGACCAGCTGGAGCTGCCGCCGCGCTGCCGGCTGCTGACGGTGGCGCGCGACGATGCGCTGGCGGCGCTGGATCAGACCGTGCTGCGCGCCGGCGACAGCGTCTCGGTGCTGGCGCCGGTGACGACCCTCCCGATGCTGTCGGCGCTGTTCCAGGCACCGGGCCGCGCGCCTACCTGGGAGCAGGCCTCGCATGATTTCCTGATGTCGGGTGATGCGCTGCTGCGCGACGTCGCGGCGCTGTACGGCACGCGCGCGCTGACCCCGGAAGAGGAGCCGCTGACGCTGGAAGCGGCGATGCTGCGGGCCTTCACCTCGCCGCCGGTGGAGGGCGACAGCGTCGCGATCGCCGGCCTGCCGCTGACGGTGACGCGCATGGAAGGCGCGCAGATCCTGCAGGTGGGGTTGCTGCTGCCGCGGCTGGACGGGGATTCGGGCGGGCGGCTATGGCCGCGCCGGCGCAAGGACGGGGCAGAGCGGAGCGGGGAGGGTGCCGAGGCGGAGTAATGACAAAAAAGGCGGCCATGGCCGCCTTGTTTTCAATCCACCTTCGCCCCGGATACCTTCACGATCTGCGCGTATTTCTTCAGCTCGCGCTGGATCAGCGCCGCGAACTGCTCGGGCGTGGTCGGTGCCGGCTGTGCGCCGATGCGGGCCAGGCGTGCCTTCATCTCGTCGGTCTTCAGGATTGCCACGATCTCATGGTTAAGCCGCTCGACGATCTCGCGCGGGGTGTTGGCCGGCGCGAACACGCCGAACCACGTCGAGATGTCGAAGCCTTCCAGGCCCAGCCCCTTGCCGGCTTCCGCGATGGTCGGCAGTTCCGGGAAGGCCGCGGCGCGGCTGGCGGTGGTGACCGCAAAGGCCTTCAGCTTGCCCGCCTTGATATTGGCCGAGGCCGAAGCCAGGTTGTCGAAGATCAGGTCGGTCTGGCCCGACAGCACCGACAGCTGCGCCGGTGCGGCGCCGTTGTACGGGATATGGACCATGCTGACCTTCGCCATGCTCTTGAAGAGCTCGCCCGACAGGTGGCCGGCGCTGCCGTTGCCGCCCGAGGCGTAGTCCAGCTTGCCCGGATTCTTGCGCGCGTACGCGACCAGGTCGCGCACATTGTTGATATGCAGGTCGGCGGCCTTGCCCGGGTGCATCACCAGCACGTTGGGGACGTCGGCCACCAGCGTGATCGGCGCGAAGTCCTTGACCGGGTCGTACGGCATCTTGCTGAACAGCGTCGGGTTGATGGCGTGCGTGGCCACCGCGCCCATGACGATGGTGTAGCCGTCGGCCGGCTGCTTGGCGACGTAGTCCGCGCCCAGGTTGCCGCCCGCGCCGGGCTTGTTCTCGACCACCACCGGCTGGCCCAGGCTGTCGCGCAGCTTCTCGCCGATGGCGCGCGCGACGGTGTCGAGCGGGCCGCCGGCGGGGTAGGGCACCACGAAGCGGACCGGCTTGGTCGGGTAGGCATTGGTGGCCGCCACGGCGGCGGCGGGCAGCAGGGCCGCGGTCAGCGCGGCGGCAAGCAGTTTCTTCAGCATGTTTCGGACTTCAGGGGATTGGGATTCTTATCTGGCGCCGATGCCCCGCGCCATCATGACCGCGCACAGCGGCAGCAGGATCACCAGGTGGGCTTCGATCATCACCCAGCGGCGGGCGGCCTTCAACTCGGACGGCGGCGGCACGTAATCCGGCAGCCGGCGCGCCTGCTTGCGCCAGCGCGCGATGGCGAAGGTCGGCGGCAGCGAGCACAGCGCGATCAGCACGAACACGCCCACCTTGGCATGGAACCACGGGTTGTGCAGGTAGAAGTCGGCGCCCTTGGCGCCGTAGAACAGGCGCAGCAGGCCGGTGCCCAGCACCACCATCGCCGACAGGAAATAGAACAGGTCGTACAGCGACAGGCGCCGCACCGCGGCCGGCGTGATTTCCGGGCGCAGCACCACGGCCTCGGCGGCCATCAGGGTGATCAGGACGAAGATCGCAAGGAAATGCAGGAAGGACAGTATGGCGTCGGTCAGCATGGATTCTCCTTTGCCTTTGCTTCAGTGGGGACTGAACTGCTTCGGGAAGGCACCGGCGGGGCACCAGGGCCGCCCGCCGGCAGGAGGAGAATCTTACAGCACACCCTTTGCACGCAGCGCTTCGATCTGCTCAGGGCCGTAGCCCAGCGTCTCGGCCAGCACCGTGTCGGTGTGCTCGCCCAGCAGCGGCGGGTGGCGCAGTGCCTGCGGCGGCGTGGCGCTCATCTTGATCGGGCTGCCCACCAGCCTGACCTCGCCGGCGCTGGGGTGGGGCAGGTCCACGCGCAGGCCGCGCGCCTTGACCTGGTCGTCCTCGAACACGTCGTCGAGGGTGTTGATCGGGCCGCACGGCACGCCGGCGGCCTCCAGGTCGCGGATCCACTGGGCGCGGGTGCGCGGGCGCACCATCTCGGCCAGGATCGGCACCAGCACGTCGCGGTTGGCCACGCGCTGCGGGTTGGTGGCAAAGCGCGGGTCGTCGGCCAGCTCGGGCTTGCCGCCGTCGGTGACGAACTTGCGGAACTGCCCGTCGTTGCCCACCGCCACGATGATCCAGCCATCGGAGGCCTGGAAGGTCTGGTAGGGGACGATATTGGGGTGCGCATTGCCCCAGCGGCGCGGCGCCTGGCCGCTGGCCAGGTAGTTGGTGTTCATGTTGGCCAGCATCGCCACCTGCACGTCCAGCAGGGCCATGTCGATGTACTGGCCCTCGCCGGTGCGGTCGCGGTGCGCCAGCGCCGCCAGCACGGCGATGGTGGCGTACTGGCCGGTCATCAGGTCGGAAATGGCCACGCCGGCCTTCTGCGGGCCGCCGCCGGGCAGGTCGTCGCGCTCGCCGGTCAGGCTCATGAAGCCGCCCATGCCCTGGATGATGAAGTCATAGCCCGGGCGCGCGGCGTACGGGCCGGTCTGGCCGAAGCCGGTGACCGAGCAGTAGATCAGGTCGGGCTTGACCTGCCTGAGCGACTCATAGTCCAGGCCGTACTTCCTGAGCTGGCCTACCTTGTAGTTCTCCAGCACCACGTCGCTCTGCGCCGCCAGCTCGCGCACGATCTGCTGACCTTCCGGCGTGCTGATGTCGCAGGTCACGGAGCGCTTGTTGCGGTTGGCGGCCAGGTAGTAGGCGGCTTCGGCGGTGTCGCGGCCGTCCTCGTCCCTGAGCCAGGGCGGGCCCCAGGTGCGGGTATCGTCGCCGGCGCCGGGGCGCTCGATCTTGATCACGTCGGCGCCGAAATCGGCAAGGTTCTGGGCGCACCACGGCCCGGCAAGGACGCGGGTCAGGTCGAGGACGCGGAGATGGCTTAAAGCTCCCATGGCGGTAGTCAATGCAGTGGGTAAGGAGGGGGATCGGTCGCAACGGCGAGGGGTCGGCGCGCCCCTGCAAACAGGGGCCAGCACGGGTTGCCTGCAATGTACCACCGGCAAATCGCCGGTGCGGCTTTGGGTGCTTTATAAGGCGCTTGTGGCGATGGGATTTGGGCGATAGCCGGCCGGCTCCCCGGCGCCATGCCTGACGTGCCCGGCAGGCTGCCTTGCCCGTATAATCAACGGTTTGCAAATCCAATACTGATTCGTCGCGCCCGGCCACGCCAGGGCAAGCGTCCGCCATCCCATGAAAGTCTCAGACATTCGCAGCAAGTTCCTGCAGTTCTTCGAATCGAAGGGCCATACCGTGGTCCGCTCGTCCAGCCTGGTGCCGGCGAACGACCCGACGCTGCTGTTCACCAACTCCGGCATGGTGCAGTTCAAGGACGTGTTCCTGGGCACCGACAAGCGCCCGTACACCCGCGCCACCTCGGCGCAGCGCTCGGTGCGCGCCGGCGGCAAGCACAATGACCTCGAGAACGTGGGCTACACCGCGCGCCACCATACGTTCTTCGAGATGCTGGGCAACTTCTCGTTTGGCGACTACTTCAAGCGCGATGCCATCCTGTACGCGTGGGAACTGCTGACCAAGACCTACCAGCTGCCGGCCGAGAAGCTGTGGGTGACGGTCTACGCGGAAGACGACGAGGCCTACGACATCTGGGCCAAGGAAGTGGGCGTGCCGGCCGAGCGTATCGTGCGCATCGGCGACAACAAGGGCGCGCGCTACGCCTCGGACAACTTCTGGCAGATGGCCGACACCGGCCCGTGCGGCCCGTGCTCGGAAATCTTCTACGACCACGGCCCGGACGTGTGGGGCGGCCCGCCGGGATCGCCCGAGGAAGACGGCGACCGCTACATCGAGGTGTGGAACCTGGTGTTCATGCAGTTCAACCGCGACGAGCAGGGCAATATGACGCCGCTGCCCAAGCCGTGCGTGGACACCGGCATGGGCCTGGAGCGCATTGCCGCGGTGCTGCAGCACGTGCACAGCAACTATGAGATCGACCTGTTCCAGGCGCTGATCAAGGCCGCCGCGCGTGAAACCCATATCGACAACCTGAACCAGAACTCGCTCAAGGTCATCGCCGACCATATCCGCGCGTGCTCGTTTCTGATCGTCGACGGCGTGATCCCCGGCAACGAAGGCCGCGGCTACGTGCTGCGCCGGATCATCCGCCGCGCCATCCGCCATGGCTACAAGCTGGGCCAGAAGACCCCGTTCTTCCACAAGATGGTGGCCGATCTGGTCGAGCAGATGGGCCAGGCTTATCCCGAACTGGCTGAAGCCCAGTCGCGCGTGACCGAAGTGCTGAAGGCCGAGGAAGAGCGCTTCTTCGAGACCATCGAGAACGGCATGTCGATCCTTGACGCCGCACTGGCCGACCTGAAGCTCAAGGGCGGCAAGACGCTGGACGGCGAACTGGCGTTCAAGCTGCACGACACCTTCGGCTTCCCGCTGGACCTGACGCAGGACGTGTGCCGCGAGCAGGAAATCGGCGTGGACGAGGCCGCCTTCGACGCGGCCATGAACCGCCAGCGCGAGCAGGCGCGCGCCGCCGGCAAGTTCAAGATGGCCGCCGGCCTGGAGTACACCGGCGACAAGACCGTGTTCCACGGCTACGAGAAGCTGGAACTGCCGCAAGCCAGGGTCACCGCGCTGTATGTGGACGGCGCCGCCGTGAACGCCATGCAGCCGGGCCAGACCGGCGTGGTGGTGCTCGACAACACCCCGTTCTACGCCGAGTCCGGCGGCCAGGCCGGCGACCAGGGCGTGCTGAAGGCAGGCAATGCCGTCTTCGCCGTGACTGACACCACCAAGATCCAGGCCGACGTGTTCGGCCACCAGGGCACGCTGGAAGGCGGCGCACTCAAGGTGGGCGATGCCGTGTCGGCCCAGGTCGACGCGCAGCGCCGTGCGCGCACCGTGCGCAACCACTCGGCCACCCACCTGATGCACAAGGCCCTGCGTGAAGTGCTGGGCAGCCACGTGCAGCAGAAGGGCTCGCTGGTGGATGCGGACAAGACCCGCTTCGACTTCTCGCACAACGCGGCGCTGACCGACGAGCAGATCCGCCGCGTGGAAGAGATCGTCAATGCCGAGATCCTGCGCAACGACGACACGCATGCCGAGATCATGCCGTTCGACGACGCGGTCAAGAGCGGCGCGATGGCACTGTTCGGCGAGAAGTACGCCGACGACGTGCGCGTGCTGTCGATCGGCACCTCAAAGGAACTGTGCGGCGGCACCCACGTGCACCGCACCGGCGACATCGGCCTGTTCAAGATCGTGGTGGAAGGCGGCGTTGCCGCCGGCATCCGCCGCGTGGAAGCCATTACCGGCGACAACGCGCTGCACTACCTGCAGGGCCTGGACGCCAGGCTGAACGAAGCCGCCGCCGTGCTGAAGGCCCAGCCGTCGGAGCTGGTGCCGCGCATCGGCCAGGTGCAGGACCAGGTGCGCGCGCTGGAGAAGGAGCTGGAACGCCTGAAGAGCAAGCTGGCCGCCTCGCAGGGCGACGAGCTGGCCGCGCAGGCGGTCGACATCAAGGGCCTGAAGGTGCTGGCCGCGCAACTGGACGGCGCCGACGTCAAGACCCTGCGCGAGACCATGGACAAGCTCAAGGACAAGCTGAAGAGTGCGGCCATCGTGCTGGGTGCGGTGTCCGACGGCAAGGTCAGCCTGATCGCTGGTGTCACCGCCGATGCCACGGGCAAGGTCAAGGCCGGCGAGCTGGTCAACTTTGTCGCGCAGCAGGTGGGCGGCAAGGGTGGTGGCCGTCCCGACATGGCCCAGGCTGGCGGCACCGAGCCGGCCAAGCTGCCGCAGGCGCTGGCTGGTGTCGGCGAGTGGGTGGCGACCAAGGTCTGAGCGGCTGAGGGGGGCAACCCCCTCAGACCCGGCAACTGCTAATGGCGCTTCGGCGCCATTTTCTATGGGCGCTCGTCGCCGGGCGGCTTGCCGGCGAGCCGGTTGAGAATGTCGATCGGCAGCGGGAAGACGATGGTGGAACTCTTGTCCCCTGCAATCTGTGTCAGCGTCTGCAGGTAGCGCAGTTGCATGGCCTGCGGCTCGCGCGCCAGCATCTGGGCCGCTTCCAGCAGTTTCTCCGAAGCCTGCAGTTCGCCCTCGGCATGGATCACCTTGGCGCGCCGCTCGCGTTCGGCCTCGGCCTGCCGCGCAATCGCGCGGATCATGGTTTCGTTGAGGTCGACATGCTTGATCTCGACGTTCGAGACCTTGATGCCCCAGGCGTCGGTCTGGGCGTCCAGCGCCTGCTGGATGTCGAGGTTGAGCTTCTCGCGCTCGGCCAGCATCTCGTCCAGCTCGTGCTTGCCCAGCACCGAGCGCAGCGTGGTCTGCGCCAGCTGGCTGGTGGCTTCCAGGAAGTTCGCCACCTGGATGATGGCGCGTTCCGGATCGACCACGCGGAAGTACACCACCGCATTGACCTTCACCGAGACGTTGTCGCGCGAAATCACATCCTGCGGCGGCACGTCCATCACCACCGTGCGCAGGTCCACCCTGACCATCTGCTGCACGGCGGGGATCAGCAGCACCAGGCCCGGGCCCTTGACCCGCCAGAAGCGTCCGAGCATGAACACCACGCCGCGTTCGTATTCGCGCAGCACGCGGAACGAGGTGATCACCAGCAGTGCCAGCAGGAAGATCAAACCGCCGAAGCTGAATCCGTAGGCCATGGTCAGGCTCCCTTGTCTGGCGTCGGTTGGGGTGGAGTTGTCGGGACAAGCGGGGCGTTGCCGGCGGCGATCACCTCGAGCACCAGGCCCTTGCGCGCGGTGACGACCACCGGCGTGCCGCGCGGCAAGGAGCTGGCGCTGTGCACGCGCCAGGTCTCGCCGCGCACCGTGGCCCAGCCTTCCTCGCGCAGGTCGTCCAGCATTTCGCCGCGGGCGCCGACCAGGGTGTCGGCACCGCTGACCACCGGGCGCTTGCGCGAGCGCACCAGCATCGCCGACATGCCGAACACGAAAATCGCGGACAGCGCTGACATCGCCGCCACCATCGGCAGCGGCACGCCGAAGCCCGGCACGTCGGTGTCGATCAGCATCACCGCGCCAAAGGCAAAGGCGATGATGCCGCCCACGCCCAGCGCGCCGAAGGACGGCAGGAACAGCTCCGCCACCATGCAGCCGATGCCCAGCGCCACCAGCGCCAGCCCGGCGTAGTTCACGGGCAGCATGTGCAGCGCGAACAGCGCCACCAGCAGGCAGATCGCGCCGGCAATGCCGGGCACTACCATGCCCGGCGTGGAGAATTCGAAGATCAGGCCGTAGATGCCGATCATCAGCAGCAGCAGCGCCACGCTGGGCTCGGTGATCACGGCCAGGAAGCGGTTGCGCCAGTCGGGTTCCAGCGTCACCACCGGCGCATTGGCGGTGTGCAGCACGCCGGCCTTGCCACCGGCAGCGGTGATCGTGCGGCCTTCAACCTGGCGCAACAGCGCGGGCAGGTCGGGGGCGACCAGGTCGACCACGCGCTGGGCCAGGGCCTCGTCGGCCGACAGGCTGACCGATTCGCGCACCGCGCGTTCGGCCCACTCGGCATTGCGTCCGCGCAGCTGGGCCAGGCCGCGGATATAGGCCGAAGCATCGTGCATTTGCTTGCGTTCCATCGCGTCGGCCCGCGCTGGCTCGCTGGCGGGGGCGGAGGCGGGCTTGGCGCCGGGCAGGGCCTCTGGCTTCTGCGGCCCGCCAATGCCGACCTGCACCGGGGTGGCCGCGCCCAGGTTGGTGCCCGGCGCCATTGCCGCGATGTGGCTGGCGTAGAGGATGTAGGTGCCGGCACTGGCCGCGCGCGCGCCGCCGGGATAGACGTAGCTGGCCACCGGTATCGGCGAGGCCAGGATGGCCTGGATGATCTCGCGCATGGACGCGTCCAGCCCGCCCGGGGTGTCCATTTCCAGCACCACCAGCTGGGCGCCGCCCGCGCGCGCGCGTTCCATGCTGCGCAGGATAAAGCTGGCGCTGGCGGGGCTGACCGCACCCTTGAGCGGAATCACGTAGACCGGCGCGGTTGCCGTGGTCGTGACGGTGGCGGCAGGCGCCGAGGCGCCGGAGGGCGGCGCCGCACGGGCACCTGGGCCGGCGAGGGCAACGGCGCCGCACGCCAGCGCCAGGCCGGCCAGCAGCCGGCCGGACATCGGCCGAAGCGCCCGCAGCAGCGCGGTGGCAGGTTTCATGAGAGGGGCGGGGCACGCAAGGTGCCGTGATGGCGCCACTTCAAGTGTAGGCCACCGGGCACATCTTGCACGCGGGCTGCCTCGGGCCCGCGCGCCGGGCGCTCAGGCCGCCGCCAGGTCCGGCCTGGCCGAGGGGCCGGGTGAGTGGGCGGTGAGCGTGTCGATCAGCGCATGCAAGGCCGCGCTGGCCATGGACGGATGCCAGGCCAGCAGCGTGCGCACGCGGCCGGCCGCGCCCAGGCCGTGCTGGCGGATGGCGGGCAGGTCGCGGTACAGCCCCAGCACCGAGCGCGGCACGATCGCCGCACCGATGCCGGCCGCGACGCAGGCGACGATGGCATGGTACGAGCTCAGCTGCAGCACGCGCGGCGTCGGCGCATCGCCGATCACATACCAGTTCTCGAGCCGGGCGCGGTAGTTGCAGCCGGGCTCGAACGCCAGCAGCGTCGGCACCTCGAGGTCGGCCGCGGTGCGCACCGGGCGATGGCGAGCGCGCGTGATCACCACCAGTTCTTCCTCGAACACCGGGACGGCGCTCAGTGCCGGGTCGGTCAGCGGCTCGGCGACAAAGGCGCATTCGACTTCGAAGCGCGCCAGCGCATCCAGCGCCTGGCGCGTGGCCAGCGTCACCAGCTCCAGCTGCACCGCGGGCCAGGCCTGGTGGTACGCGGCCAGCACATTGGGCAGGCGGCTGGCGGCGGTGCTCTCCATCGAGGCAATGCGCAGCCGGCCGTGCGGCCGCGCCGGCAGCACCGCCTGGCGTGCCTCTTCGGTCATGCTGAGGATGCGGCAGGCATAGTCGAACAGGGTCTGCCCGGAAGGCGTCAGCACCATGCGCCGGCCGTCGCGCACGAACAGGTCGACCCCGAGCGACTGCTCCAGCTGGCGGATGCGCGTGGTGACATTGGACTGCACCCGGTGCAGCCGCTCGGCCGCACGGGTGATGCCGCCGGCTTCGACGACGGCGCGGAAGATCTCGAGGGCGGCAAGGTCCATGCGGGACTCCTGAGGTTATTCATCTCTTATTAAGATGCCTGACATCTTAATAATTCATTTTTTGGAATGCTGAAGCCAGCGTAGCATACAGGCATCGCAATGCAACCGCTGCCCCGCCAGCCTCCAGCCATGCCGAACCCCCACAGCCTCGACCCTGAACACCCCGCCGCTGCGCGCGTGGCCACCCGGGCGTCGGCACGGCGCGAAGCCGGCGCGGTGGCGGTGGCCATGGCCGGCCTGGTATCGCTGGCGGTGGTGATGGGCATCGGCCGCTTTGCCTTTACGCCGCTGCTGCCGATGATGCTGCATGACGGCACCGTCACGCTGGATCAGGGCGGCTGGCTGGCCACGGTCAACTACATCGGCTACTTCGCCGGCGCCGCAGTGTGCATGTTCATCCGGCCCGACGCGGTGCGCATGGTGCGCTGGGGCCTGGCCGCAACGGTGCTGCTGACGCTGGGCATGGCCCTGCCGGGCGGCATGGCGGCATGGTCGCTGTGGCGCGCCGCCGCGGGCGTGGCCAGCGCCGTGGTGATGGTCTACACCGCGGGGTGGTGCCTGCAGCGGTTGGCGGAACTGGGCAAGCCGGAACTCGCCGGGCTGATCTTCTGCGGGCCGGGGCTGGGCATCGTGGTCACTGGGCTGGGTGCATCCGGCATGGTCGGTGCGGGCTGGCATGCGGACTATGGCTGGCTCGCGTTCACGGCGCTGGCGGTGGTGCTGGTGGCGGCGGTCTGGCGGATCTTCGTCGCGCAGCCGGCTGTGCCGATGACGGCGACGGCGGCGGCATCCCCGGCGGCAGCCGACACCGGCGCCGCGCGGCTCGATGCCCAGACCTGGGCGCTGACCTTTGCCTACGGCCTGGCCGGCTTCGGCTACATCATCACCGCGACCTTCCTGCCGGTGATTGCGCGCGAGGCGCTGCCCGGCACGGTCTGGGCCGACCTGTTCTGGCCGATCTTCGGCGCGGGCGTGACGGTGGGCGCGTTCCTGGTCACGCGGGTCGGCATGGCGCACGACAACCGCAAGCTGTTGACGCTGCTGTACGGCATGCAGGCGCTGGGCGTGGCGATCGCGGTGGTGTTCCCGACCGTGGCCGGCTTTGCCCTCAGCAGCCTGCTGGCGGGGCTGCCGTTCACCGCGCTGGTGGCGTTTGCGATGCGCGAGGCGCGGCGCCTGTGGGGGCCGCAAGCGGCGCGGCTGATGGGCCTGATGACGGCGTCCTACGGCCTGGGCCAGATCGCCGGGCCGCCGCTGGCAACCGCGCTGGTGGCGCGCACCGGCGGCTTTGCCGGCTCGCTGGCGTGCGCGGCGGCGGCGCTGCTGCTCGGCGCGCTGGTGTTCGCCTGGATGTGCCGCGCCTGGCCGCTGGCGGCTGCCCGGAGCTGATCGGCAAGGTGCGCTAAAGTATTGCCTTTGCCGCCTGGCGCGCCACAGAAGGCCGGGGCCGTACCCGGCACGCGAGACCGGGCGGCGCAGGAGCGACCCCATGTCTTTTGCCTTGCAGCCCGCGCGTGCCGCGGGTGCCCCCATCCGGCCCGTTTCCGCCGAAGAACAGCGTGTGCGCGTCGACCTGGCCGCCGCCTACCGCCTGGCCGCGCGCGAGGGCTGGGATGACCTGATCTACACCCATATCTCCGCCACGGTGCCGGGCGAGTCCGACCACTTCCTGATCAACCCCTTCGGCTTTGCCTTCGACGAGATCCGCGCCAGCGACCTGGTCAAGATCAACGGCCGCGGCGAGGTCGTCGGCGCGACCGTGCATCCGGTCAATGTGACCGGCTTTGCGCTGCACGCCGCGGTGCATGCGGCGCGCGCCGACGCGATGTGCGTGATGCACCTGCATAACACCGCCGGCATTGCCGTATCGGCGCAGGCCGCCGGGCTGCTGCCGCTGTCGCAGCACGCGATGCGCTTCCACGGCCGCATGGCCTACCACGACTACGAAGGCCTGGCCTTCACCCCGGCCGAAGGCGCGCGGCTGACCGCATCGCTGGGTGGGCATCCCGCCATGCTGTTGCGCAACCACGGCACGCTGACGGTGGGCCGCACCGTGGCCGAGGCCTATGTGCTGATGGCGACGCTGATCAAGGCCTGCGAGGTCCAGATTGCCGCACAGGCGGGCGGTGCGCTGGTGCAGCCAGGCGCGGCCGTGGCGGACAAGACCTCGGAGCAGCTCTACGACAACGGCGCCGTCGAAGGCGTGATGGAGTGGCCCGCGCTGCTGCGCAAACTGGATAGAATCGATCCTTCATACCGGGACTGAGCGGGATCGATTTCCCGCCGCGACTCAACCACATTCATCAAAGGAGCATTGCATGCCGACTTTCCACGTCGAAATGTTTGAAGGCCGTACCATCGAGCAGAAGCGCAAGTTTGTCGAGGAAGTGACGCGCGTCAGCTGCGAGACCCTGGGCTGCTCGGCCTCGGCCGTCGACATCATCATCACCGACATCAAGCGCGAGAACTGGGCCACCGGCGGCGAGCTGTGGGCCGACAAGAAGTAAGGCTCCATTCAGCCCCACACTGAACACCATGCAGCACTTCGCCTCTGACAACTACGCCGGCTTCTGCCCGGAATCGCTCAAGTATTTCCTGGAAGCCAACGCCAGCGGCCATGAGCAGGCCTACGGCGACGATACCTGGACGCAGAAGGTCTGCGACCGTATCCGCGACCTGTTCCAGACCGACTGCGAAGTGTTCTTCGTGTTCAACGGCACGGCGGCCAACTCGCTGGCGCTGTCGGCGCTGTGCCAGTCGTACCACTCGGTGATCTGCCACGAGCTGGCGCATATCGAGACCGATGAATGCGGCGGCCCGGAGTTCTTCTCCAACGGCTCCAAGCTGCTGACCGCGCCCGGCGCTGACGGCAAGCTCACGCCTGACGCGGTCGAGGCGCTGGTCACGCGCCGCTCCGATATCCATTACCCCAAGCCCAAGGTGGTGTCGCTGACGCAGTCGACGGAAGTCGGCACCGTCTACAGCGTGGAAGAGGTGCGCGCGATCGCTGCCATCGCCAAGCGCCGCCAGCTGCGCGTGCATATGGACGGCGCGCGCTTTGCCAATGCGGTGGCGTCGCTGGGCGTGCATCCGTCCGAGATTACCTGGCGCGCCGGCGTCGACGTGCTGTGCTTCGGCGGCACCAAGAACGGCCTGCCGGTGGGCGAAGCGGTGGTGTTTTTCGACCGCCGCCTGGCCGAGGACTTTGCCTACCGCGTCAAGCAGGCCGGGCAGCTGGCGTCGAAGATGCGCTTTATCTCCGCGCCGTGGCTGGGTTTGCTCGAGAGCGACGTATGGCTCGCCAACGCGCGCCATGCCAATGCGATGGCGCAGCTGCTGCAGCAGCGCATCAGCGATATTCCGGGCGTTCGCATCATGTTCCCGACGCAGTCCAACGCCGTGTTCGCCGAGCTGCCGCTGCCCGCGATCGAGGCGCTGCGCGCCAGGGGCTGGCGCTTCTATACCTTTATCGGCGCCGGCGGCTGCCGTTTCATGTGTTCATGGGACCTGCAGCCGCAGACGGTCGAGGCGCTGGCCGCCGACATGCGGGCGGCTTGCGGCGCCTGACCGGCACCCATACCTATAACGACGAGACCCTTCAGGAGCCCCCAAATGCAATACCGATTCTGCCCGCAGTGCGGCGCGCCGCTTGAGGTGCTGCCGCTGTCCGGGCGCGAACGCCACGCCTGCGTGCAGCAGGAATGCGGCTTCGTGCACTGGAACAACCCGCTGCCGGTGCTGGCGGCGGTGGTGGAGTACCAGGACAAGCTGCTGCTGGCGCGCAATGCCGCCTGGCCGGAGACCATGTTCGCGCTGGTGACGGGCTTCCTGGAGCGCGACGAGCCGCCCGAGCTGGGCGTGGCGCGCGAGCTGAAGGAAGAGACCAACCTCGATACCGAGTCGGTGTCGCTGATCGGCGTCTACGAGTTCATGCGCAAGAACGAGCTGATCATTGCCTACCACGTCAAGGCGACCGGCACCGTGGCGCTGTCCGAGGAACTGGCCGACTACAAGCTGGTGGCGCCGGAGGACGTGCGCGTCTGGTCGGCTGGCACCGGCTTCGCGGTTGCCGACTGGCTGGCCGCGCGCGGCTATCCGGTGCGCTTCTTCGACCGCCAGACCGGCGCCGACATTCCGGACCCGCGCCGCCCGCACGACTTCAGCCTGGTCGGGGGTTCGCTACAATACCGTTGGTGAGGCTGGCCTCCGGCCAGCCGCCCAGCCCCCAGAATCGAAGGAAGAGACGAATGGAGTTCCAGAAAGAAGTGGATGCGCGCGGCCTGAACTGCCCGCTGCCGATCCTGCGCACCAAGAAGGCCCTGGCCGACATGGCCAGCGGCGATGTGCTCAAGGTGCTGGCCACCGATCCCGGCGCCACGCGCGATTTCCAGGCCTTTGCCAAGCAGACCGGCAATGAGCTGCTGTCGCACTCGGAAGTGGACAAGGTGTTTGTGTTCTACATGCGCCGCCGCTGAAGCGCTCCCGCTCCCAAAGAAAAAAGCCGCGTAATCAGAATTACGTGGCTTTTTTCTTTGGGATTCTGCGTCGATGAATATCGGCACAATTTTCCAGGCGCGCGGCAATGGGAGATTGGCGTGAATTGCAAGTCCTGCATTATTCCTGGCGGGACATCTCGCAAGGATTAATCCCATTGCGTTTCCGCCGGTTTTGGGCTGCATTATTCTCCCCATAATGGCGGCGCCGCGGCACATGTGTTTACCCGGATTGGGCTGGTTTTTATGTATGCGCTAAATTACTACTGCGCCCTTGCCTGGTGCCGTGATGGTCACTGTGGGGAGGGCGGAAGTTGATCAAGTGATTCAGGAGAGGCGATGCCAAGGGACGTCCGTATCCGAGCCGCTGGAATTGCCGATATTCAAGCTATTTCGGAAGTGCTGCAGCAATGTGGGTTGTCAGTTGAAAATGTGAGGCCGGCCGCATGTCTGTGCCATGTCGCTGAATTCGGGGAAATCGTAGCTGGTTGTGCCTGCGGGGAGATATTCGACCAGACCTTTGTCGTCAGGACCGTTGGCGTGCTTCCCGATTTTCGGGAGCGAAGAATTGCGACCCATCTGGTTGCGGCCCTGTTGATGCGCGCCCGCGCTAACGGTTGCACCAAGGCCGTCCTGCTGACGACGGAGCATCCGGCCTTTTTTGCGCGCTATGGCTTCTCGCTGACATCCGTGGACGAGTTGCCGACCGAACTGGAATTGTCCAGGGAATTTCAACGCCGCTTCGGCGCCTGGACGCACTGCATGTGCCGCCGCCTGGACTGAGGCGGGGCAAGACGCAGCGCAGCGGCCCGATGGGCCGCCGCGTCGCCGGCTGCGCGCCGGCGGGCTTCAGGTGATCGCGCTCAGCTGCCAGGGTACGAACTCGTTCTGCCCGTAGCCGTGCAGCTCGCTGCGTGAACGTTTGCCGGAGGCGGTGTCCAGCATCAGCCGGAACAGTTCCTCACCGAGCCCGCCAATGGTGGCGCAGCCGTCCAGCACGGCGCCGCAGTTCAGGTCCATGTCATCGGACTGGCGTTGCCACAGCGCGGTATTGGTCGCCAGCTTGACCGAGGGCGAGGGCGCACAGCCGTAGGCCGAGCCGCGCCCCGTGGTGAAGCAGATCAGGTTGGCACCCCCCGCGACCTGGCCGGTCGCGGAGATGGGGTCGTAGCCCGGCGTGTCCATGAACACCAGGCCGCGCGCGCGCACCGGCTGCGCGTACTCATAGACCTCGGCCAGGTTGGCCGAGCCGCCCTTGGCGATGCCGCCCAGGGATTTTTCCAGCACGGTGGTCAGCCCGCCCGCCTTGTTGCCTGCCGACGGGTTGTTGTCCATGCTGGCACCGTGGCGCGCGCAATAGTCCTCCCACCAGCGGATGCGCGCCACCAGCTTGCGGCCGATTTCCGGTGTCTGTGCGCGGCGCGTGAGCAGGTGCTCGGCGCCGTAGATCTCGGGCGTCTCGGAGAGGATGGCAGTGCCGCCGTGGCGCACCAGCAGGTCTACCGCCGCGCCCAGCACCGGGTTCGCCGAGATGCCCGAGTAGCCGTCGGAGCCGCCGCACTGCAGGCCCACCACCAGGTGGCTGGCAGGCACCGGCTGGCGCTGCACGGCATTCGCGGCGGGCAGCATCTCCTGGATCATGGCAATGCCGCGTGCGATGGTCCTGGTGGTGCCGCCGCTGTCCTGGATGGTGAAGGTCTGCAGGCGGTCGTCGTGGGCCAGCCCCTGGGTGGCAAGCAGCGCCGAAATCTGGTTGGTCTCGCAGCCCAGCCCGATCACCAGCACGCTGGCGAAGTTGGGATGGCAGGCATAGCCGCCCAGCGTGCGCTGCAGCAGCGCCAGCCCTTCCCCCTGCGGGTCCACCGCGCAACCGACGCCGTGCGTGAGCGCCACCACGCCGTCGACGTTGGGATAGGCGGCCAGCGCCTCGGGATGGATGTCGCGGCGGAAGTGGTCGGCAATGGCGCGCGCCACCGTGGCCGAGCAGTTCACCGAGGTCAGGATGCCGATGTAGTTGCGCGTGGCCACGCGGCCATCGGCCCGCACGATGCCCGCGAAGGTGGCCGGCGCCGGCACCGGCTCCGGCGCGCGCGCATCGGCGCCATAGGCATAGTCGCGCGTGAAGTCGCCCATGGCCAGGTTGTGGGTGTGCACGTGCTGGCCGGGGCGGATGTCCTGGCTGGCGAAGCCGATGATCTGCCCGTAGCGGCGCACCGCCTCGCCGGCGCCGATGGCGCGCGTTGCCACCTTGTGGCCGGGCGGGACCAGGCCGAGCACAGTCACGTCTTCTTCGTCGAGCGTGGTGCCTGCCACGAGCTGGTCGCGGGCAATGACGACGTCGTCTTCCGGGTGCAGCCGGATCACGCGCAAGGCGGCGTGCAGCTGTGCTGCCTTGCCGGGGTTGGCAGGTGCGTTCATGCGATGAGCTCCCTCGTTCCTTATTTCAGCATCTCGGCCGGCAGCGACAGGCCGAAATAGCGCTTGTAGATGTCGTTGATCCTGCCGTTCTTCAGGTTGGTCCTGACCCAGCCGTCGAGCCAGTCCTTGAGGGCGGTATCGCCCTTGCGCAGGCCGATCGCATAGGGAAAGGTCTGCATCACGAACTTGATTTCCAGGTCGCGCGACGGATTGCTGCGCCTGACCTCCGGAATCACGCTGATGGCCGCGGCCAGGTAGTCCTGCTGGCCGGTGGAGACCGCGGTATTGGTGGTCGCGTCATCCTCGTAGCGCACGATATTCACCGCTGCCACGGCCTTGGCGCCCCGGCTCAGTTCCTGGTCGCTGGTGGTGCCGCGCGTGACCGCGACGGTCTTGCCCGACAGGTCGGCGAAGGACTTGACCTGGGCCTTGGTCGGGCCGCCCACCACCACGGGGATCACGCCATACGGCTCGGAGAAATCGATGACCTTCTTGCGCGCGTCCGTCACGGAAAAGGAGGCCAGCACCACGTCCGCCTTGCGGGTGAGGAGGAAGGGCACGCGGTTGGGGCCCGTGACCGGAACGATCTCAAGTTCGACGCCCAGGTCCTTGGCGAGCAGGCGCGCGGTCTCGATGTCGGAGCCGCTCTGCCTGGCTTGTGTATCCAGCATGCCGTAGGGAGGCGCGCTGATATCGACCGCCACCAGGATCTTCTTGCGCTGCTTGATGGTGTCGAGCGTGTCGGCCGAGGCGGCGGAGGTGCCGGCCAGCAGCAGGGCGGCGAGTGGGGCAAAGAGATAGCGGCGATAGTTCATGAGGTTGTCTCCGTATTGTTGGATATCGAAACGGGTTCTTGCTGAGCGGGCGCTGCCGCGCTTACAGGCCGTTGCTGACGAACTGGCGCAGTTCCGGCGTGGCAGGTTCGTCAAGCAGCCTGCCACTGCCGCATTCCCAGACGATGCCCTGGTGCATGAACATGATCTGGTCCGCCACCGAGCGCGCGAACGACATCTCGTGCGTGACCAGCACCATGGTCATGCCGTCTTCGGCCAGTTTTTCAATGACCCGCAGCACCTCGCCGGTAAGCTCGGGATCGAGCGCGGAAGTGACTTCGTCGAACAGCATCAGGCGCGGCTGCATGGCCAGCGAGCGCGCGATGGCGACGCGCTGCTGCTGGCCGCCGGAGAGCTGTTCCGGGTAGTAGTCGGCGCGCTCTTCCATGCCGACTTGCCGCAGCACGTGGCGGGCCAGTTCGCCCGCTTCCTTGCGCCCCATGCCCTTGACCTTGCGCGGTGCCAGCATGACGTTCTCGGCCACGGTCAGGTGCGGGAACAGGTTGTAGCTCTGGAACACGATGCCGACTTCCTTGCGCAGCGCGCCCAGGTCAACGGCGTCTTCGTGCATGGCATGGCCGCACACATGCAGGGCCCCGCCGCTCACGCGCTCCAGTCCGTTGATGCAGCGCAGGGCCGTGCTCTTGCCCGAGCCGCTGCGGCCGATCAGGGCCACCACCTCGCCGCGGCGCACCGAGAAGCTCACGCCCTTGAGGATTTCCACTTGTCCGAAGGACTTGCTTACCTTGTCGAAGCGGACCACTTCGTCCACGCTTGTCTCCATGACGTTCCTTTGTTGTCGGGTTTTGGCGCTGTCAGGCTCAGGCGCGTGCCTTGTTGAAGCGGCGCTCCAGGCGGTACGAGAGCGATGAGAGCGGATAGCAGATGGCGAAATACAGCGCCGCGGCGATGGTGAACACCAGAAAGGGCTTGAAGGTGGAGTTGTTGACCACCCGCGCCGAATAGGTCAGGTCGAAGAAGCCGATCACCACCGCGTACGACGAGTTCTTCACGATCTGCACCAGGAAGCTCACCGTGGGCGCAATGGCAATGCGGGCGGCCTGCGGCAGGATCACGTACACCGCCCGCTGCAGCGGCGTGAGCGCCAGGCATTCGGCGGCCTCCCACTGCGTGCGCGGCACGGCCTGGATGCAGCCCTTCCAGATCTCGCCGAGGTAGGCGCTGGAATACGCCGTCATCGCGATCCCCGCGGCGACCAGCGCCGGCAGCTCGAAGCCGCCCACGCTGATGCCGAAATACACCACGAACATGATCACCGGCAGCGGCACGCCCTGTACCAGCTGCACGTAGGCGCCCGTGAGCGTGCGCAGCACGCGCCCGCCGCGGCTGCGCGCCAGCGCCAGCGGTACGCCCACCAGCGCGCCGCCGGCAAAGCCCATGCCTGCCAGCAGCAAGGTCCAGCCTGCGCCGCGCAGGATGAACAACACTTGATCGAAAGAAATTCCGTGCATGAGGCGCGCTCCGGTTCAGAGAGGGGTTTGCAGGCGCCGGCGGCGCGTAAAGGCCAGGGCGCCGATGCCTGCCATCGACAGGCGCAGCAGCCAGGACAGCAGCAGGTAGACGAGCGCGATCACCAGGTAGATCTCGAAGCCGCGGAAGGTCTCCGACTGGATGCGGTAGCCCACCGCTGTGAGTTCCTCGGCCGAGATCTGCGACATGATCGAAGTGGCCAGCATCATCAGCACGAACTGGCTGATCAGCGCCGGATACATGCGCTCCACCGCTTGCGGCAACACCACCAGGCGCAGCATCTGCCAGCGCGACAGCCCCAGGCAGGAAGCGGCCTCGAGCTGGCCGCGCGGCACCGACTCGATGCCGGCGCGCACGATTTCGGTGGTATAGGCCGACACGTTCACGACCAGCGCCACCACTGCCGCCGCCATGGCCGGCACCCGCACCTGCACCGCCGCCAGCCCGAAGAAGAGCCAGAAGGCCTGGATCACCAGCGGCGTATTGCGAATCACGTCCACATACACCGTGACGCAGCGGCGCGCCCACGCGGGGCCTTGCGTGCGCACCACGGCCAGCGCCGTGCCCAGCACGAAGCCGAACACGATGGTGGCGACCGACATGCGCAAGGTCAGCCACACGCCGTCGAGCAAGTCCCGCCAGCCCGTGGACAGGAAACTGAAATCAAACTGGTAGTCCATCGGCGCGGGTTCCTCCTTCTCGTGGCGTCGCCGCGGCCGGCGCGCGCCCTGTCTCTTGTTGTGGCTTCGTTGTCGTGCTTGCGGCGTGCGACACGCGCCGTGGTGGGACGAAATATATGACCATTGCCGGCAATGGTCAATATCCGTGGATACCCGTGTATGATGGAATGCGATGAGATGCCCTGGCGTGCCGCCATGGCTACACTGACCGACCGCCACGTTCTGGAGACAAAGTGCCGAGCCCATCGATGACGACACGAGACCGAAATCGCGTCGCCCCCCTTGCTGCCAGCCTGGAAGCGGAGGAAGCCAGCCGCCATGCGCCGATCTACGCGTTGATCCACCAGGTGCTGCGCAAGGCGATGCTGGACGGGACGCTGGAGCAGGGCACCGTGCTGCTGGAAGGGCCGGTCGCGGAGATTCTGCGCGCCACCCGGTCGCCGGTGCGGCAGGCCTTGCGCGAGCTGGAGGCCGAAGGCCTGGTCAGCCGCTTCGACGGGCGCGGCTATGTCGCCGGCCCGGCCGGCACCGAGCCCAGGCGCGTGCCGCTGGACGCGGCCATGCTGGGCGTGGACAGCGCGCCGGACGTGGCACGCAAGACGCTGGGCTGGGAGGTCATCTACGACGAGGTGGAGCGCAACCTGGTCCACCTGTCGGTGTTCGGGCGCTACCGTGTCAACGAAGTCGAGCTGGCGCGCTATTTCAACGTGGGGCGCACCGTGGTGCGCGATGTGCTGCTGCGCCTGGAAAGCCTGGGCATCCTGGAGAAGGACGAGCGCCAGCGCTGGGTCATCATCCCGCTGGATGCGCAGCGCATCCACGATCTCTACGAGCTGCGCTCACTGGTGGAGCCAGCCGCGCTGCGCGGCGCCATCGTCCATGCGGACGCGGCCGAGCTGGCTGCCATGATGGAAGACCTGCACAAGGTGCAGCGTGTCTACCCGAAGGTGTCGCGCACCGCCATGGACAAGCTGGAGCATGACCTGCACGTGCGCCTGCTGTCGCTGTGCCCGAACAAGGAGCTGCTGGGCAGCCTGCAGCGCACGCGCTGCATCCTGACCCTGAGCAAGCATGTACTGGGAGCGTCGGCGCCGATGCCGCAGGAAGATCCCTTCCTCTCCGAGCACATGGCCGTGCTGCAGGCCGCCGCCGCAGGCGCGCCGCGCAAGGCCGCTGAGCTGTTGCGGGAACACCTGGAGCTGTCGTGCGCGAAGGTCACGCAGCGGGCCGGGCTGGTGCGCGAAACGTTCGCGCTGCCGACGGTGTCCTACATCGCCTGAGCGCAAATAAGGAGAGGCCGCAACCCTCCCGGCATTTGCCGGAATGGTTGCGGCCTCTCACGGCTGCAGACGTCCAGGAACTTCCTTTCCTGTCCGCAGGGCAGGGCGCGATCAGCTGCCGATGCCGGTCAGGTGCTCGCGCGATTCCAGGTAGGCGCTGAATTCAGTCCCGACTTCCGGGTGCTTCAAGGCAAATTCAACGGTTGCCTTCAGGTAGCCCAGCTTGCTGCCGCAG
This sequence comes from Cupriavidus sp. FW305-27, assembly GCF_058787995.1. NCBI lineage: Bacteria > Pseudomonadati > Pseudomonadota > Betaproteobacteria > Burkholderiales > Burkholderiaceae > Cupriavidus > Cupriavidus sp. FW305-27. Next base: position 48,636 of record NZ_JBYTAG010000017.1, on the reverse strand, counting down.
TCATAGCGGCGGCCCTGGTAGCGGTAGGCCAGCACCTGCTCCTGGCCCAGCAGCGACTGGATCGCGTCGGTCAGCTGCAGCTCGCCGCCGGCGCCCGGCTTCAGGTCACGCAGGTGTTCGAAGATGCGCGGGGTCAGGATGTAGCGGCCGACCACGCCCAGGTTGGACGGCGCGTCTTCCGGCGCCGGCTTCTCGATGATGCCGGAGACCTTGATCACGTCCGCATCCCATTCGCGGCCGTCGATCACGCCGTAGGAGCGGCTTTGCTCCGGCGTGATCTCCTCGACCCCCAGCACCGAGCAGTTGTAGTGGTTGAAGGTATCCACCATCTGCTTCATCACCGGCGGGTTGCCGTCGATCAGGTCATCGGCCAGCATCACTGCGAACGGCGTGTCGCCGACCAGCTTGGCCGCGCACAGCACCGCATGCCCCAGGCCCAGCGCTTCGGGCTGGCGCACGTAGAAGCATTCCACGTTGGCGGGCTTGATCGAGCGCACCACGTCCAGCAGCGCCTGCTTGTTCTTGGCCTCAAGCTCCACTTCCAGCTCGAAGGCCTTGTCGAAATGGTCCTCGATGGCGCGCTTGGAGCGGCCGGTGACAAAGATCATCTCGGTAATGCCGGCGGCCATGGCTTCTTCCACGGCGTACTGGATCAGCGGCTTGTCCACCACCGGAAGCATTTCCTTGGGGCTGGCCTTGGTGGCCGGCAGGAAGCGAGTGCCCAGGCCCGCAACCGGGAACACAGCCTTGGTGACGCGATTTTCCATATCAGGTGTACCTCTCAGATTCCAGTCCATAACCCTGCCAGCCATTGCGGGCGTCGTCTGTCCGGTTCTGTCCGACGAAGCCGGACAGAACCCCCGGCAGGCAGGGGCGTGAATGCGGCCGCCGTGCCGTCAGGCCGGCAGCCGCTGCAGCTGGCCCTGCAGCTTGGCCAGCGTCTGCTCGAAATCGGCCAGGCGCTGCGTCTCTTGCGCCACCACGGCAGGCGGTGCCTTGGCGACAAAGCTCTCGTTGGAGAGCTTGGCGCGGCACTTGCCGATTTCGCCACCGATGCGCTCGACTTCCTTCGACAGGCGCGCGCGCTCGGCGCCGACATCGATCTCGATCTTCAGCAGCAGGTGGTTGCCCCCGGCAATGGCGACCGGCGCGCCGGCGCCTTCAGCCTGCAGGGCAGCTTCATCTTCGAAGACGCGTACCTCGGAAAGTTTCGCCAGTGCCTGGATATGTGCGCTCGCCGCCTTCAGGAAGGTGCTGTCACCCTCAGCATAGAGCGGGATGCGCTGGGCCGGCGAGATGTTCATCTCGCCGCGCAGGTTGCGGCAGGCATCGATCACTTCCTTCAGGCGCGCAACCCATTGCTCGGCTTGCTCGTCGATCTTGGCGACCGCAGGCAGCGGGTAGGGCTGCAGCGCGATGGTCTCGGAGCCGTCACCCTTGGCGCGGCCGGCCAGCGGGGCCACCTTCTGCCACAGCTCTTCGGTGATGAAGGGGATGATCGGATGCGCCAGGCGCAGCACGGTCTCGAGCACGCGCAGCAGCGTGCGCCGCGTGGCGCGCTGCTGGGCCTCGGTGCCGTTCTGGATCTGCACCTTGGCCAGTTCCAGGTACCAGTCGCAGTATTCGTCCCAGACGAACTTGTAGATGGCGTTGGCGATATTGTCGAAGCGGTATTCGGCAAAGCCCTTCTCGACCTCGGCTTCCACGCGCTGCAGCAGCGACACGATCCAGCGGTCGGCCTGCGAGAAATCCAGGTAGCCGTCTGGGCCGCAGTCGTTGTTGCACGGGCCCATGCCGCAGTCATGGCCTTCGGTGTTCATCAGCACGAAGCGGGTCGCGTTCCACAGCTTGTTGCAGAAGTTGCGGTAGCCCTCGCAGCGGCCGGTATCGAAGTTGACGTTGCGGCCCAGCGTGGCCAGCGACGCGAAGGTGAAGCGCAGCGCGTCGGCGCCGAATGCGGGAATGCCCTCGGGGAATTCCTTTTTCGTCTTCTTCTCGATCTTGGGCGCGTCCTTGGGGCGGCGCAGGCCGGTGGTGCGCTTCTGCAGCAGCGTGTCGAGGTCGATGCCGTCGATCAGGTCCACCGGGTCCAGCGTGTTGCCCTCGGACTTGCTCATCTTCTTGCCTTCCGAATCGCGCACCAGGCCGTGCACGTAGACGGTATGGAAGGGCACCTTGCCGATGAAGTGCTTGGTCATCATGACCATGCGCGCCACCCAGAAGAAGATGATGTCGTAGCCGGTCACCAGCACCGACGACGGCAGGAAGTGATGCATCTCGGGCGTTTCTCCCGGCCAGCCCAGCGAGGAGAAGGGCACCAGCGCCGACGAGAACCAGGTGTCGAGCACGTCTTCCTCGCGGCGCAGGCTGCCGGTGCTGCCGGCGGCCTTTGCCTTTGCCAGCGCTTCTTCTTCGGTGCGGCCGACAAAGCAGTTGCCGGCATCGTCATACCACGCCGGGATCTGGTGGCCCCACCACAGCTGGCGCGAGATGCACCAGTCCTGGATATTGCCCAGCCACTGGTTGTAGGTGCTGATCCAGTTTTCCGGCACCAGCTTGATCTCGCCGCTCTGCACGGCTTCCAGCGCCACCTCGGCGATCGAGCGGCCCGGGTAGAAGGTGCCTTCCGGCGCCGGCTTGCTCATGGCGACGAACCACTGGTCGGTCAGCATCGGCTCGATCGCGCTGCCGGTGCGCTCGCTGCGCGGGGTCATCAGCTTGTGCTTCTTGACCTCGGCCAGCAGGCCGCGCTTGTCCAGGTCCTCGACGATGGCGCGGCGCGCGTCGAAGCGGTCCAGGCCGGCGTAGGCGGCGGGGGCGTCGGCAACGATCTTCGCGTCCAGCGTCAGGATCGACAACTGCGGCAGGTTGTGGCGCTGGCCCACGGCATAGTCGTTGAAGTCATGGCCGGGGGTCACCTTGACCACGCCGGTGCCGAACTCGCGGTCGACGTACTCGTCGGCAATCACCGGGATCTGGCGCTCGGTCAGCGGCAGCTGCACGAACTTGCCGATCAGGTGCGCATAGCGCTCGTCTTCCGGGTGGACCATCACGGCCACGTCGCCCAGCATGGTTTCGGGGCGGGTGGTGGCCACGGTCAGGTGGGTCAGGCCGCCCTTGGCATCAGCCTCGACCAGCGGATAGTGGATATGCCACAGCGAGCCTTCTTCCTCGATGCTGTCGACTTCCAGGTCCGACACGGCGGTGCCCAGCACCGGGTCCCAGTTGACCAGGCGCTTGCCGCGGTAGATCAGGCCCTGTTCGTGCAGGCGCACGAAAGCTTCGGTGACCGCCTTCGACATCTCGGGCGACATCGTGAAGTACTCGCGGCTCCAGTCGATCGAAGCGCCCATGCGCCGCACCTGGCGGGTGATGGTCGAGCCCGACTCTTCCTTCCAGGCCCACACCTTCTCGGTGAACTTCTCGCGGCCCAGGTCATGGCGCGACACGCCCTGCGACTCGAGCTGGCGCTCCACCACGATCTGGGTGGCGATGCCGGCGTGGTCGGTGCCCGGCACCCACAGCGTATTGGCGCCGCTCATGCGCGCATGGCGCGCCAGGCCGTCCATGATGGTCTGGTTGAAAGCGTGGCCCATATGCAGCGTGCCGGTCACATTGGGCGGCGGCAGCTGGATCGCAAAGTCCGGGCGGGCAGGGTCGAAGGTCGGCTTGGCAATGCCGCGCTTCTCCCACTCGGGGCCCCATTTCGCCTCGATGGCGGTGGGTTCGAAGCTTTTGGCGAGGGACTGGTCTTGGGCGGTCATGCTGGGATGTCGATATTGGCGTCGGGGGTCGTCGCAGGGTGCTTCGGCCTGCGCCTGGCGAGGCGGCGGCCGTCGGCGGCCGGCATTGCGCCAGTAAAACGTTAAATTATACGGGGGTGGCAGGCTGGTGCCTATTTCCCGGCCATCCGGCCCCGCCGGATGTGACTTGCAGGACAGGGCCCGCCGGTATAATTGCCGTCAATCCACAAGGCTGATCCGATGTCCGACCTGCTTGCCAACCTGAACGCCGAACAACTAGCCGCCGTCACCCTGCCTGACGAACCGGCGCTGATCCTGGCGGGCGCGGGCAGCGGCAAGACCCGCGTGCTGACCACGCGCATCGCCTGGCTGATCCAGAACGGCCGGGTCTCGCCGGCGGGCATCCTAGCGGTGACCTTTACCAACAAGGCCGCCAAGGAAATGCAGACGCGGCTGTCGTCGATGCTGCCGATCAACACCCGCGGCATGTGGATCGGCACCTTCCACGGCCTGTGCAACCGCATGCTGCGCGCGCATTTCCGCGACGCCGGGCTGCCCCAGACCTTTGCCATCCTGGACAGCCAGGACCAGCTCTCGGCGCTCAAGCGGCTGCTCAAGTCGCTCAACGTCGACGATGAGAAGTACCCGGCCAAGAACCTGCAGTACTTCATCAACAACGCCAAGGAGCAGGGCCTGCGCCCGGCCGACGTCGAGGCCAACGACGACTTCAACAAGCGCTTTGTCGACCTCTACGCCGCCTACGACCTGCAGTGCCAGCGCGAAGGCGTGGTCGACTTCGCCGAGCTGCTGCTGCGCTGCTACGAGCTGCTGCGCTACAACGACGCCATCCGCCAGCACTACCAGCACCGCTTCCGCCACGTGCTGGTCGACGAGTTCCAGGACACCAACGTGCTGCAGTACCAGTGGCTCAAGCTGCTGGCCGGCTACGGCACGCAGAACCCGGCCGCGGTCTTTGCCGTGGGCGACGACGACCAGAGCATCTATGCGTTCCGCGGCGCCAACGTCGGCAATATGCGCGACTTCGAGCACGAGTTCCGCGTGCGCCGGCTGATCAAGCTGGAGCAGAACTACCGCTCGCACGGGCATATCCTGGATTCGGCCAACCACCTGATCTCGCACAACGCGCGCCGCCTGGGCAAGAACCTGCGCACCGACGCCGGCCACGGCGAGCCGGTGCGAGTGTTCCAGGGCGGCTCCGACGGCCAGGAAGCCGCCTGGATCATCGAGGAGATCCGCGACCAGATCGCGCAGGGCGCCAGCCGCGCCGAGATTGCCATCCTGTACCGCAGCAACGCGCAGTCGCGCGTGATCGAGCATGCGCTGTTCTCGGCCGGCATCGCGTACCGCGTCTATGGCGGCCTGCGCTTCTTCGAGCGCGCCGAAATCAAGCACGCGCTGGCCTATATGCAGCTGCTGGAGAACCCGCGCAACGATGCAGCCTTTGGCCGCGTGGTCAACTTCCCGGCGCGCGGCATCGGCGCGCGCTCGCTGGAAGTGCTGCAGGACATGGCGCGCCAGTATGACTGCGCGCTGGCCGAGGCGGTGGCCTACGTGCCCGGCGCGGCCGGCAGCAAGCTGGCGGCGTTTACACGCCTGATCGAGAAGATGCGCGAGGACACGCGCCGCATGACGCTGGCCGAGACCGTCGAGTACGTGATCAACCACAGCGGCCTGATCACCCACTACCAGGGCGAGAAGGAAGGCCAGGACCGCATCGAGAACTTGCAGGAACTGGTGACCGCCGCGCAGGCCTTCGTGGTCGAGGAAGGCTACGGCCTGGAAGCGCTGGCCGCGGTGATCCCGGTTGACCGCAGCCCCGCCGCCCCGGCACTGGCCGACGGCGACCAGGCCCAGCAGGTGCTGGATCCGGAAGCGCTGCCGGTGGTGATGACGCCGCTGGTCGCGTTCCTGACCCATGCCTCGCTGGAAGCCGGCGACAACCAGGCCCAGGCCGGCCAGGACGCGGTGCAGATGATGACCGTGCATGCGGCCAAGGGGCTGGAATTCGACGTGGTCTTCATCACCGGGATGGAAGAGGGCCTGTTCCCGCACGAGAACAGCATGATGGACCCGGACGGCGTGGAGGAAGAGCGCCGCCTGATGTACGTGGCGATCACGCGTGCGCGCAAGCGGCTCTACATGTCGTTCGCGCAAAGCCGCATGCTGCACGGCCAGACCCGCTACCACGTGCGCTCGCGCTTCTTCGAGGAACTGCCCGAGGCCTCGCTCAAGTGGCTGACGCCGCCGGCGCAGGGCTACGGCGGCGTGCGCCGCCAGGAGCGCGACAGCGCCTGGGGCCGCGACTGGTTCCGCAAGCCCGAGGACGTGCCCTATACCGGCACGCGCCCCACCGGCGGCATGGACAACGGCAACGGCTATGCCGATGCCAAGCGCGAGGCCGGCACCGGCTTCCGGGTGGGGCAGTCGGTGTTCCACAACAAGTTTGGCGAAGGTGTGATCACCGCGCTGGAAGGCGAGGGCACCGACGCACGCGCCAATATCAACTTCAAGCGCAACGGCGCCAAGTGGCTGGCGCTGTCGGTGGCGAAGCTGGACGCGATCGACTGAACGAGTCCGGCTTCGCTGCGCGCGCCATGCCGCGACCCGGGCGGCTCAGGGCAGGGCGTGGCGGACCTCGCCAGCCTTTTCGTCGGGGCTGTCCACTGTCAGCAGCGGATTGATGAACAGCGAGGCCAGCGCGCCAACCCCGAGCAGCGCCCCCGAGATCATGAACGGCAGGTCATAGCTGCCGGTGCGCTCGATCAGGTAGCCGAACACCACCGGCGACACCATGCCGGCCACGCCGAAGCCGGTGTTCATCATGCCGCCCGCGGTGCCGGCGTACTTGCCGGCGATGTCCAGCGGCAGGCTCCACAGCACCGCGTTGGTCAGCTCCAGGAAGAAGAACGACAGCGACAGCAGGATCACCGCGTTGACGGCATCGGCCGTGAAGGTCATCGGCGCGATGAACATCAGCGAGCCGGCCAGCCCCACGAACAGGACCGCGCCGCGCGCCAGGCGCAGGTTGCCGGTGCGCTTGTAGATGCGGTCCGACAGCACGCCGCCGAGCGTATCGCCGACCACGCCGGCCATCAGCGGCAGCGCGGTGAACAGCGCCAGCTGCTTCAGGTCGAAGCCGCGCGCCTCCTTCAGGTACGAGGGCAGCCACGTCAGGTAGACCCACAGCGACCAGCCGTAGCAGAAGTCGACGAAGGTCACCAGCCACATGCGCCGGAACAGGCGCCGCCACGGCGTGGCCGCCTTGGCGGCCTGCCGGCTGTCGCCGTGCCGGTAGCCGATCTCCTGCAGCTCCTGCGCGGTCACGCGGCTGTGCTTGTCGGGCGAATCCTTGAAAAAGAAGGCGTACAGCAAGGTCCAGCCGAGGCTGACCGCGCCCAGCACGATAAAGGCTTCGCGCCAGCCGGCGGCGGCCACGATGACCAGCACGACCGGCGGCGTGATCGCACCGCCCAGCCGCGCGAAGCTGTGGGTGATGCCCTGCGCGAAGCCGCGCTCCGCCACCGGCATCCAGTAGGTGAAGGCGCGCGTCGCGGTCGGGAACGCACCGCCTTCGCCGATGCCCAGCACGAAGCGCAGCACCACCAGCATCAGCACGCTGCCCGCGAAGCCGGTCAGCACGGTGGCCACGCCCCAGATCAGCGAGAGGACAATCAGCACCTTCTTGGGCCCGAACTTGTCAGCCATCCAGCCGCCGAGAATCTGCATGGCGGCATAGGGGTAGGCAAAGGCCGAGAACACCAGCCCCAGCTGCGATGTGGTCAGTCCCATTTCCTCGCGGATCAGGGGGGCGGCGACCGAAATGTTGACGCGGTCGATATAGGCGATGAAATACATCAGGCACATGACGCCCAGGATCATGTGCCGGGTCTTGATACGTTGCTTCATAACCACCTCCTATGCGCGGCGCGCGCGTGGTGTTGACGGGGCGGCGGCCGGCACACGGTCCGTAGCCATGCGCTTGCGGCGCGCCGGGGGCGCGGCGCCGGCCGCGCTGCCCCGTCCTTGAGCAATCTGTCTGCAGTCTTGAGTCGTGTCTCCTGGTCTGGTGGATTCCGGTCGGGCAGGCTCCTTGGCGAGGGTTGTGGAAGGGGGAAGGTTCAGGCGTGGTCGAGCAGCTTCAGCCGCTGCACCTTGCCGGACGGGCCGCGCGGCAGCTCGGCGATAAAGCGGAACTCCTTCGGCGTCTTGTAACGGCCCAGCTCGCGCAGGCAATGCGCGCGCAGCGCCGCGTCATCGCAGCGCGCGGCCTCGCGCATGACCACGTAGGCAACGATCTCCTGCCCGTAGGCCGGGTCCGGCACGCCTACCGCCGCGGCTTCGAGCACGCCCGGATGGCGCAGCAGCGCCTCGTCGATCTCGCGCGGGGCGATGTTCTCGCCGCCCTTGATGATCAGTTCCTTGGCGCGCCCGCTGATGTAGAAATAGCCATCGGCGTCGCGGTAGCCGAGATCGCCCGTGCGCAGCCAGCCATCGTGCGTAAAGGCCTCGCGCGTGATGTCCGGCGCCTTGTAGTAGCCCGCCATCACGCTCTCGCCCTGCAGCACGATCTCGCCGACCTGTCCGTCAGGAGCCGGCTTGCCGTCGCGCCCGAGCACGCGTGCGCGCGTGCCAGATGGCCTGCCGATGCTGCCGATGCGCCGCTGGCCCGGGTCGAGCGGATTGCTGAACGCCGGTGCGGCAGTCTCGGTCATGCCCATGGTCTCGATCACGCCGATGCCGAAGCGCGCCTCGAAGGCGCGGTGATGCTCGGGCGGCAGCGCGGCCGAGGCCGAGCGGCAGAAGCGCACGCCGGCCGGGGCCTGGCCGTGCGGATCGTTCAGCAGGTAGGCGATGATGGTCGGCACCACGTTCAGCCAGGTGCATCCGTGGCGCGCGCTGTCCTGCCAGAACGCGCTGGCGGAAAAGCGCATCGGCATCACCACCGAGCCGCCGTGCACCAGCGGCGCGATCGCGGTCACGACCAGGCCGTTGATGTGATACAGCGGCAGCGTCGCCAGCACCCGGTCGGCCGGCCCGAGGCAGTGCTCGCGGCTGACGTTGGTGCCGTTGGCCACCAGGTTGCGCTGCGTCAGCAGCACGCCTTTGGGCGTGCCGGTGGTGCCAGACGTGTACATGAGCAGCGCGGGCGCGTCAGGCTGCGGTGCGGGCAGTGGCGACGCAGCATCATGCGTGGCAGGCAGTGCCGGCAGGCTGTTGGCATCGGGCGCGGTGACGAGCACCGGCACGTCCAGTCCGGCCTCGCGCAGGGCCTCGCGGATGGCGGCTTCTCCGTCGGGCCAGGTGAAGACCAGCCTCGTATCCGAGTGCGCCAGGATGTAGCGCAGCTGCGCCGGCTGGCACAGCAGGTTGATCGGATTGACCACCAGCCCGCAGGCCATGGTGCCGAGCAGGAGCCGCGCGGTCTGCTCGCCGTTGGGCAGGTACACCGACACCGTCTGGCCGCTGCCCAGGCCGGCTGCCGCATAGCTGCGGCCGAGCGTGCCGGCGTCCGTCGCCAGCGCGCCGAAAGTGAGCGCATGGCCGCTGTCCGGGGACAACAGGTAGGGCTTGTCGGGCCACTGCGCGGCGCGCACGGCAATCAGCGCGGCAAGCGTGTCGAACACTTCGGGTTCCGTGCGCGCGTTCATTTGCCGACCCTCGCGAAGTAGTCGCCCAGCAGGTCCGCTTCATCGGGCACGTGCTCGGCGATGGGCACGGCGATGCGGGTGATATTCAGGTATTGGCGCCAGCCGAGGTTGTCCGAGAAGTTGTTGCCGCCCCAGGTGCCGCAGCCCATCGACAACGAGAACGGCAGGCCGTTGTCGAAATTCCCGCCGGTGGCGAAGCAGTGCGCCTGGTTCACGATCACGCGCGCCACCGGCAGCTCTTGTCCAAGCTGCAGCGCATGGCGCGGGTTGGACGAATGCAGGCTGACCGAATGCCCGGCGCCCATATAGGCGTACAGGCTCGCCACGCGCTCGACCGCCGCCGCGAAGTCGGTCGCGCGGTAGAGCGTCAGCACGGGCGAGAGCTTCTCGCCGGAGAAGGGGTAGTCGCTGCCGACACCGGTTTCCTCCACCAGCAGCATCGCGGGCTGCAGCGCGCGCACGCGTTCCAGCCCGGCGAGCTCGGCAATGCGGGTCGCGCTCTGTCCCGTGAAGCTGCCGGCGAGCTTGGCGTCGCGCCACATCAGCGCCTGCAGCCGCGCTTTCTCCGAAGCCGTGAGCAGCACGCCGCCGACCGCCGCCAAGGCGTCGAGCATGGGCGTGTAGACCGCGTCGACTACGACCAGGCTGTTCTCCGAAGAGCAACTGGTGGCATTGTCGAAGGTCTTGGAGCGCGCCACCTTGGCTGCCGCGTCATCCAGCGTGGCGCTGGCGTCGATGATCGATGCCACATTGCCGGCGCCCACGCCGAAGGCCGGCGTGCCGCAGGTGTAGGCCATGCGCACGTTGGCCTGCGAGCCGGTCGCGACCACCAGGTCGGCCTGCCGCATGAGCTCCGCCGTCGCGGTCTTCGAGACCGGCGCGGGCAGCATCTGGACCAGGTCGGCGGGCAGGCCGGCGCGCGCAAACTCGGCGTGGATGAACGACAGCAGCAGCGCGCAGGTGTCCTGCCCCTTCGGCGACGGCGCCAAGATCACGCTGTTGCCGCACTTGAGCGCGTTGATGATCTTGTTGGCCGGCGTGGCCGCAGGATTGGTCGAAGGCGTAATGGCCGCCACCACGCCCACGGGCCGCGCGATCTCGGTGATGCCGGCTGCCGCATCCTGCGCGATCACGCCCACCGTCCTGCGGCCATGCAGGTCGCGCAGCAGGCCCAGCGTCTTGCGGTGGTTCTTGCGGATCTTGTCGTCGACATTGCCCAGCCCGGTGTCGGCGACGGCACGCTCGGCCAACTGGCGGTTGCGCGCGGGCTCCATGATGGCCCACGCGGCAGCGGCGACTGCCGTGTCGACGGTGGCCTGGTCGGCACGCGCGAACTCGCGCTGCGCCTGCCTGGCCCGGGCCACGACCGCAGTGACGGCTTCAGCCGCGGCTTGCGCTGGCTGCACGGGCAGGGATGCCGTCGGTAGGGGCAAATCGGAATTGTTGGACTGCCGGCGATGCAGTATTTGCACACTCATGGATTCGACTCCGCGGTTTGGACGGTTAGGGCCGCCGCGCTTTGTCGTGCACTTCGCGGCACCGTCGGCGGCCCTGGATCGAATCTAGTGAAGCGGGGCAGACAGGCCGTCCCAATTTGTGCGCTTTCGCGAGCGCGCAGCCGGGGTGCGATCGAGAATTCAGTTTTCGGGACGGCCATGCGTCCCGGAATCCTTTAAATTTGATCCATGAGCAATCATTCGAATGCCGCCGCCGTGCGCGCCTTCCGCATTCTCGAGATCCTGTCCGCGGCCGACGGACCGCTGTCGCTGGCGGCCATCGTGCAGGCGATCGAGCTGCCGAAGCAGACCGTCCACCGCATCCTCAAGCAGCTTGAAAGCACTTGGCTGGTGTCGCGCACTGCCGGCAACCGCCACTACGAGTGCTCGTCGCGCGTGCGGCAGCTGGCCGTCAATGTGCTGATGCAGGCAGGTCCGGCGGCGGCGCGCCATGCGATCCTGCAGCAGCTGGTCGACAAGATCGGTGAGACCTGCAACCTGACCATGCTGTCCGGCGACGACGTGGTCTACCTGGACCGCGTGGAAACGCAATGGCCGCTGCGCATGCACCTGCAGCCGGGCTCGCGGGTGCCGCTGCACTGCACCGCCAGCGGCAAGCTGCTGCTGGCGTTCCTGCCGAGCGCGCAGCGCCAGCGCCTGGTCGCCAGCCTGCCGCTGCGCGCGCATTCGGCGCACACCATTACCAATGCCGAGGCCTTGCACGCGGAACTGGCCGAGACACGGCAGCGGCGCCTGGGGGTCAACAATCAGGAAAACCTGGAAGGCATGATCGCGGTCGCGGTGCCGGTGATGCGCAACCGGAGCCGCGCCTGCGCGGCGATTGCCGTGCAGGTGCCGATGGCGCGCATGACGATGGACCAGCTGATGGGATTCGTGCCGGACCTGCGCCTGGCAGCGGACGAGATGGTGAAGACGTTCTGCGAATAGGCCGTGAGGGCGGTGTGGTCCCTCTCCCGCAAGCGGGAGAGGGAGCACACGATCGCGCAGCGAGCGCCCGTTGTTCAGGCCCCGGGAGTTGCCGGCGCGGTCGGATCTACCCCCGGCGGCGTCACGTTGAAGCAGCCCCGGTACGTCGCATAGAACGAGCAGTACAGGATCGCCAGCATCAGCAGCGAATATGGCGTGACCAGGAACGACAGCACCGTCTCCGCGCCGAAGGCGCTGAACACCGCCTCCAGGAAGAACGGGATCGCCACCAGCAGCATCGCGAACAGCACCGCGTAGGTGAGGAAGGCGCCGCGGTTGCGCCAGCACGCGGTCCAGCTGAAGAACAGTGCCTTGACCGGCGGCACGCCGTGCCAGGCTGCCAGCAGCGGCGCGAACCAGAACATCATCGCGATCGGCGTGTACAGCAGCGCGCCGATCAGCATGGCGTAGTACAGCTGGCGCACCGCTTCGGCGGTCGGCGCTTCTTCCTTCAGCACGATCGGCACCAGCGCGCTCATGTCGACCACCGAGCCGGCGATCAGCCCCAGCATGAACACCAGCCCGGCGTAGATGCCGCCCAGCACCAGCAGGTTGCGCGTGGCTTCCTTGCCGTTGGCGCGGAAACCCGCCAGCAGCACGGTGGGCATCACCCGCTTGTTCTGGATCACGTCGCGGCATGCGGTCATCACGCCGACCGACAGGCCGGGGGTGACCACCAGCAGCGCGATGATGCCGATCAGCGGCACCACGATGGCCAGCTGCGCGGCGATCAGGTAGACGAACAGCAGCATCAGGAAGGTCAGCGGGTTCTTGCGGAACAGCCAGATGCCCTGGCGGAACCAGGTGTAGCCTTCCTTGGCAGGGACTTCCAGTAGTTGCATACGGATCAGATCCAGGGGAGCGGGGCGCTTGCAGGGTCCGCGCCGATGCGCCGGCGCAGGATGCGTTCGAAATGGGTCGGGTCGTGCGGTTGCAGCATGTCGGCCTCGCGCGGCAGGTAGAAGTCCCACAGTCGCGATACCCAGAAGCGCAGCGCACCCGCGCGCAGCATGTCCTGCCAGCGCGCGGCCTCGGTGGCGGTCAGCGGCCTCACGGCATGATAAGCCCGCAGCAGGGCCTGCGTGCGCGCGGGGTCGAGTTCGCCGCTGGCCAGGTCGATGCACCAGTCGTTGACGGTGACTGCCACATCGAACAGCCACTTGTCGTTGCCGGCGAAGTAGAAGTCGAAAAAGCCGCCCAGGCGGTGGCGTCCGCTGCCGTCTTCCTCGAACAGCGCGTTGTCGCGGAACAGGTCGCAGTGGCACGGGCCCGAGCCCAGGCCGGCGTAGTCCGTGCTGGCGAAGAAGGCGGCCTGGTGGGCGATCTCCTGCTGCAGCAGCGCGCGCTGGCCGGCATCCAGGAAGGGCAGGATCTCAGGCTCGGTCTGCCGCCACCAGGGCAGGCTGCGCAGGTTGGGCTGCTGGCGCGGATAGTCCTGGCCGGCCAGGTGCATGCGTGCCAGCATGTCGCCCACTTCAGCGCAGTGCTGCGCGTCGGGCGCCAGTTGCGATGCGCCCGGCAGGCGCGTGACGATGGTGGCGGGCTTGCCCTTGAGCGGGCGCAGGATCTCGCCGTCGCGTGCCGGGATCGGCGCGGGCACGCGGATGCCGCGCTCGGCCAGGTGCGCCATCAGGTGCAGGTAGTACGGCAGCTGCGCGAACGTGAGCCGCTCGAAAATGGTCAGCACATACTGGCGCGTCTGGCCATCGTGCTCCGTGGTGAGGAAGAAATTGCTGTTCTCGATGCCCGAGGCGATGCCGCGCAGCTCGCGCACTTCGCCAAGGTTGAAATCCAGCAGCCAGCGGGCGATCTCGTCCTGCGAGACCGTGGTGAATACGGCCATACTCGTTGTGTGAAGCGAATCGGAAAGCGGCGGGCACCGGTTCCGGACAAAGTCCGGGCCGCCGCCGCGGCATGACACTGCCGGAGGGCCGGCGCGGCCTGGGGCTTACGCCAGGCCGTGGGCAAGCGAACTCAGAACTTCAGGTTGACCGAAGGCACGCGGTTGACATCGTGCTCGCGGATCTTGGGCGAGCTGTCTTCCGGCTTGCTCATCTCGTATTTAGTGCCGAAACCCGACCTGACCTGGATATCGGTGGCCCGTCCCTTGTCGCGGTACTCGCGCACCTGGGTGCCATCGCGTTCATTGAGCTGGAAGCTCGGCTGGCGCGGCTGGTTCAGTTGCGACTTGGCCGTCGGGGCGATCGGCTGGTTGTTGATCTGGTTCAGCTCCTGCTGCGTCAGCGCATTGCTTTCCTGCGCGACGGCCCAGCCGGAAGCCAGCGCCAGCGCGGCGGCGGCCACGGCGGCGAGGCTGGACACGGACCGCCTGGCAGGCGATTCAGGCTCGCCGGCCACGGCGGAAGACCGCGTGGGCCGGACCGAGCGGGCGGTGGAGGGGGAGGTCATCAGGTGCTCCTGTGCGGGGCTGCGGCGCAGCTTGCGCGCAACCCCGCGGCATGCAGCGGTTGGACTGCAACCCGGCGGCGCCGGGCTTGGCAGACGGACAGGTTCCATTCTAGCAATTCCTGCCGTGCGCAGGCCGCTGCCGTGCCCCGGGGGGCACCTGCGCAACGGGCGCCGGGTGCCGGGTACGTGGCTTGGCGCCGCGCGCCCCGGCGTCCATGCCTTACAGGTAAAACATCTCTTCCTTGGGCGGAATCGGCTTGTCGCCGCCGCGCTGCTCGTAGTAGTCGTAGACCGCTTCCAGCACTTCGTGCGGTTCGTCGACGATCTTCATCAGGTCCAGGTCGTGCTCGGCGATCAGGCCCATCGGCAGCAGCGTGAAGCGGAACCAGTCCAGCAGGCCCTTCCAGAAGCGGCTGCCGAACATGATCACCGGCACCGAGCGCGACTTGCCGGTCTGCACCAGCGTCAGCACCTCGGCCAGCTCGTCGAGCGTGCCGAAGCCGCCCGGCATCACGATAAAGGCGTCCGAATTCTTGACGAAGGTGACCTTGCGCGTGAAGAAGTGGCGAAAGCGCATGGCAATGTCCTGGTACGGATTGCCCTGCTGCTCGTGCGGCAGTTCGATGTTCAGGCCGACGCTGGCGGACTTGCCGGCATGCGCGCCCTTGTTGGCCGCTTCCATGATGCCGGGGCCGCCGCCGGAGATCACGGCAAAGCCGGCGTCCGAAAACAGCCGGGCGATCTCGATGGTGCGCTGGTAGTACGGCGAATCCTCGCGCAGGCGCGCGCTGCCGTAGATCGACACGGCCGGGCGGATCTCGGAGAGGTACTCGGTGGCCTCGATGAACTCTGCCATAATCGTGAACATTTGCCACGAGGCGCGCGCCTTCTTTGCGGTAGCGCGGTCTTCGTCGGCCAGCGCACGCAGGCTGGGGATCATCTTGCGCGGATTGGCGCGCGCGGCCGCAGCAGCGGCCTTTTCAGCAGCAACTTCGGGCGGATTGCCCGCGGCAGCAGCATCGGCCGCCGCGGCGATGGCCGCGGCGTGCTCGGAAGCAGCCTCCGGCGGGGGTTGTACGGTATCGCCGGAAATGTCGGAAACATCCGGGTCAGCAAGGGGGGCGGTCGAGGCACCGCCTGCAGCGGCACCAGTCAATTTTGAGTCCATGGGAATGTCGGATAGTCCAAAAACACTCTTGCTCGTCGATGGATCGAGCTATCTGTATCGCGCTTATCACGCTCTGCCGGACCTGAGGAATGGGGAGGGTCTGCCCACAGGGGCAATCTACGGCATGATCAACATGCTGCGCAAGTTGCGCAACGACTACCCGGCAGAGTATAGCGCCTGCGTGTTCGACGCCAAGGGCAAGACCTTCCGCGACGACATGTATCCGGCCTACAAGGAACATCGCCCGTCGATGCCGGAAGACCTGGCGCGCCAGATCGAGCCGATCCATGAGGCCGTGCGCGCCATGGGCTGGCCGATCGTGGTGGTTGATGGCGTGGAGGCCGACGACGTGATCGGCACGCTGTCGCGCCAGGCCACGGAGCAGGGCGTGCGCACGGTGGTGTCCACCGGCGACAAGGACCTGGCGCAGCTGGTCAACAACCAGGTCACGCTGGTCAATACCATGAGCGGCGAGGTGCTCGATCCCCCTGGCGTGGTTGCCAAGTTCGGCGTGCCGCCCGAGCGCATCATCGACTACCTGTCGCTGATCGGTGATGCGGTCGACAACGTGCCGGGCGTGCCCAAGGTGGGCCCCAAGACCGCGGTCAAATGGCTGGCCGAGCATGGCTCGCTCGACGGCGTGATCGCCGCCGCCCCCGGCATCAAGGGCGTGGTCGGCGAGAACCTGCGCAATACGCTGGACTGGCTGCCGATGGCGCGCCAGCTGGTCACGGTCAAGACCGACTGCGACCTCTCCGCCGCGGTGGCGGACTTCCACGCGCTGCGTGAAACGGGCGAGGACAAGGACAAGCTGGTGGCGTTTTTCTCGCGCTACGGCTTCAAGACCTGGCTGCGCGAAGCGACCGGCGAAAGCCTGCCCGATGCCCGCGCCCGCGCGGCCGCCGCGCCGGCGCAAGGCGGCCTGTTCGATGTGTCGGCCACGGCCGGCGCAGCCGAGGCACCGGCAGCGGACCAGGCCGCGCCGACCGAGATCCGCTACGACACGGTCAGCACCGAAGCCCAGCTGGATGACTGGATGCGGCGCATCGAGGCCGCGCCGCTGGTGGCGATCGACACCGAGACCACCTCGCTGGACCCGATGCAGGCGCAGCTGGTCGGCATCTCGCTGTCGGTCGAGCCGGGCGTGGCCTGCTATATCCCGGTGGCGCACCGTGGCCCGGACGTGGCCGGGCTGCCCGACCACGGCCAGCTGTCGCGCGAGTTCGTGCTGGGGCGCATGCGTGCGTGGCTGGAGGATGCTGGCCGCCCGAAGCTGGGCCAGAACCTCAAGTACGACGTCCATGTCTTTGCCAACCATGGCGTGAAGCTGCGCGGCGTGGCGCACGACACCATGCTGCAGAGCTACGTGCTGGCCTCGCACCGCAACCATGGCATGGACAGCCTGGCCGAGCGCCTGCTGAGCCTGAAGACCATCACCTATGAAGAGGTGTGCGGCAAGGGCGCCAGCCAGATCGGCTTCGACCAGATCGACCTGGCGCGCGCCACCGAATACGCTGCCGAAGACGCCGACGTGACTCTGCGCCTGCACCGCAAGATGTTCCCGCAGGTGGAAGCCGCGGCGGGCCTGCGCCGCGTGTATGAAGAGATCGAGATGCCGGTCTCGGTGGTGCTGCAGAAGGTCGAGCGCAACGGCGTGCTGATCGATGCCGAACGCCTGGCCGCGCAGAGCGCCGAGCTGGGCCAGCGCATGCTGGCGCTGGAGCAGGCCGCCTACGAGGCCGCCGGCCAGCCCTTCAACCTGGGCTCGCCCAAGCAGATCGGCGAGATCCTGTTCAGCCAGATGAAGCTGCCGGTGGTGAAGAAGACCGCCAGCGGCGCGCCCTCGACCGACGAAGAGGTGCTGCAGAAGCTGGCCGAGGACTACCCGCTGCCCAAGCTGCTGCTGGACTACCGCGGCCTGGCCAAGCTCAAGTCCACCTATACCGACAAGCTGCCCAAGATGGTCAACCCGCAAACCGGCCGCGTGCACACCAGCTACGGCCAGGCCACCGCGGTGACCGGCCGGCTGGCGTCGACCGAGCCCAACCTGCAGAACATCCCGGTGCGCACCGAGGAGGGCCGCCGCATCCGCGAAGCCTTTATCGCCGAGCCCGGCAGCGTGATCGTGTCGGCCGACTACTCGCAGATCGAGCTGCGCATCATGGCCCATATCTCGGGCGACGAGAACCTGCTGCGCGCCTTTGCCAACGGCGAGGACATCCACCGCGCCACGGCCGGCGAGATCTTCGGCGTGGAGCGCGAGGCCGTCAGCAGCGAGCAGCGCCGCTACGCCAAGGTGATCAACTTCGGCCTGATCTACGGCATGAGCGCGTTCGGCCTGGCCGGCAACCTGGGTATCGAGCGCGAGGCCGCAAAGCACTACATCGACCGTTATTTCATGCGCTACCCGGGCGTGGCCCACTACATGGAAGAGACCCGGCAGACCGCGCGCGAGCAAGGCTATGTCGAGACCGTGTTCGGCCGCCGGCTGTGGCTGCCCGACATCAACGGCGGCAGCGGCCCGCGCCGGCAGGCCGCCGAGCGCGCCGCCATCAACGCGCCGATGCAGGGCACCGCCGCCGACCTGATCAAGCTGTCGATGATCGCGGTGCAGGGCTGGCTGGAGCGCGACGGGCTGCAGACGCGCCAGATCATGCAGGTGCACGATGAACTGGTGCTGGAGGTGCCGGAGCATGAGCTGGAGCTGGTCAAGGTGCGGCTGCCGGAGCTGATGTGCTCGGTGGCGCAGCTGCGCGTGCCGCTGGTGGCCGAAGTGGGCAGTGGCGCCAACTGGGAAGAAGCGCACTGACGAGGCCGCCTGTCAGCCAGCCTGCGCCGCCCATGCGTTGTGGTATCGAATGAAGCGACTGCCGAGTCAGGCTTACCGGCTTGCCAGTTATGCTGCAATGCAGCAGACTGTGGCAAACGCCTCAGGCAAGAATTTACAAAAACGCATCAGGTAGACCATGACAGAAACAAGGACGCCTCGCATCGTTGTCGTCGGTGGGGGAGCAGGGGGGCTGGAACTGGTAACGAAGCTGGGCGACAAGCTCGGCCGCAAGGGGCAGGCGCAGGTGGTGCTGGTGGACCGCCTGCCCACCCACATCTGGAAGCCGCTGCTGCATGAAGTGGCAGCCGGCAGCATGGACCCCAACACGCACCAGCTGGAATACGCGGCGCAGGCGCGCTGGCATCACTTCGAGTTCCAGCTGGGCGAGCTGACCGGCATCGACCGCATCCGCAAGACCATCTCGGTCTCGGCCAGCTTCGACGAGGACGGCGCCGAACTGCTGCCGGCGCGCGAGCTGCCCTATGACACGCTGGTGCTGGCGATCGGCTGCGTCACGCATTTCTTCGGCGTGCCCGGCGCGGCCGAGAATGCCATCGCACTGGACGTCGTGGCGCAGGCCGAGCGCTTCCGCAAGCGCCTGATCGCGGCCTGCGTGCGGGCCCAGAACGGGCGCGGGCGCGTGGGCGCGGACGGCCGGCCGCGCGTTGACGTGGCCATCATTGGCGCGGGCGCCACCGGCGTGGAGCTGTCGGCCGAACTGCGCAACACCGCGCACGTGCTCAGCGCCTACGGCCTGCACCAGCTTGATCCGCGCCGCGATGTGCATATCCACGTGATCGAGGCCGGCCCGCGCATCCTGCCGGCGCTGTCCGAGCGGGTCTCGGTCGAGACCGCCAAGCTGCTGAAGAAGCTCGACGTCGATGTCCTGACCAGCGAGCGCGTGACCGAGGTCACGCCGCAGGCGGTGCTGACCGCCAGCGGCAAGCATATCGATGCCGACCTGACGGTATGGGCGGCGGGCATCACCGCGCCGCCGGTGCTGGCCACACTGGGGCTGCCGGTCAGCCGCCAGGGCCAGATCGTGGTCGGCCCGACGCTGCAGAGCGAGGGCGACCCGGACATCTTCGCCTTCGGCGACTGCGCCAGCTGCCCGTGGGCCGAGAAGCAGACCACGGTGCCGCCGCGCGCACAGGCCGCGCACCAGCAGGCCACCTTCCTCTACAGCGCGCTGCGCGCGCGGCTGGACGGGCGCCCGCTGCCGTCGTTCGCCTTCAAGGATCTCGGCTCGCTGGTGTCGCTGGGGCATTTCAGCGCAGTGGGCAGCCTGATGGGCGGGCTGATCGGCGGCTCGATGTTCATCGAAGGGCTGATGGCGCGCGTCATGTACACGTCGCTGTACCGGATGCATGTGATGGCGTTGCACGGCGCCGTGGGCATGGCGCTGGACACGGTTTCGCACTGGCTGCGCCGCAAGACCAGCCCGCGCGTCAAGCTGCACTGACGCGCGCCGGGCCGGGGCTTCCCGCGCTGCACCATGCCGCGCGGGCTGGTGGCGTGCGGGGGTGGCTGCAAGGCCGCCCCATGTTTTCTCCATGTCTGCTTAAAATCTGCCGCTGGCGCCGCATCCCGGCCCAGCCACCAACGATCCTGGAGACACGCATGCTCAAACCGGAAGTGGATAGCCTCGTCCCCGGCCAGACGTTCGACCGCCGCGGCTTTGTCAAGACGGCGCTGGGTTCCGCCTTTGCGGCGGCCGCGCTGCCGGTGATGGCCCAGCAGGCCATCAAGACCGACTTTGCCGGCCTGAGCGCCGGCGAGGTCACCATCCCCTCGGGCGGCTTCAGCATGCCGGCCTACCGCGCCCAGCCCGAAGGCAAGAAGAACCTGCCGGTGGTGCTGGTGGTCAGCGAGATCTTCGGCGTGCACGAGCATATCGCCGACGTGTGCCGGCGCTTTGCCAAGCTGGGCTACCTGGCGATCGGGCCGGAACTGTTCGCGCGCCAGGGCGATCCGCAGAGCTTCGGCACCATCCAGGAGCTGCAGCGCGAGGTGATTGCCAAGGTGCCTGACGCGCAGGTGATGGGCGACCTGGACGCCGCGGTGGCCTGGGCCGGTGCCAACGGCGGCGACGTGTCGCGCCTGGCCATCACCGGCTTCTGCTGGGGCGGGCGCATGACCTGGCTCTATGCAGCGCACAGCAAGCGCCTGAAGGCCGGCGTGGCCTGGTATGGCCAGCTGGCGCCCGAGCCGACCCCGCTCAAGCCGAAGAATCCCATCGACCTGGTCGGCCAGCTCCATGCCCCGGTACTCGGCCTGTATGGCGGCAAGGACACCGGCATCCCGCAGGAGCAGGTGGAGAGGATGAAGTCCGCGCTGGCGGCGTCGTCCGACCCGGACGCCAAGGCCTCGCGCTTTATCGTCTACCCCGAGTCCGGCCATGCCTTCCATGCCGATTACCGGCCCAGCTACCGTGAAGCCGATGCCAGGGATGGCTGGCAGAAGTGCCTGGACTGGTTCAGGCAGCACGGCGTGGCCTGATCCGGCCGTCCCGGCGCCGCGAGGCGCCTCTCGCCCGACAGCAGGATTGCAAAGTCCCGGCGGATACGTACAATGCGGCCTTTGAGTTATTGCAACATTGTTGCGTTAGCCGCCCGGCGCGATGCGGGCGGAACGGCGGGGCCGCCCGGTACCGCCACCCCGGGAGCCCATCATCCATTCGACGCTTTTGTATATCCTGCTCGCCGCCACGATCTCGGGGGTGGGCAGCATCTTCGGGGCGGCGCTGCTGTCGCTGACGGTGGCGTCCCGCGTGGTCGAGCGCATGGTGAGCTTTTCAGTGGGTGTGCTGCTGGCCACCGCGCTGCTGCATTCGCTGCCCGAGGCGTTCGAGTCCGGCGCCGACCCGCGCGCGCTGTTCGGCACGCTGCTGGCGGGGCTGCTCGGCTTCTTCCTGCTGGAAAAGATCTCGCTGCTGCGTCACTCGCACCACCACGAGGGCGACGGGCACCACCACCACCACGGCCATGACCGCGAGGAAGCGGGGCGCAGCGGCCTGACCATCCTGGTCGGCGACACCTTCCACAATTTTGCCGACGGCATCGTGATCGCGGCGGCCTTCCTGGCCGATCCGCATATCGGCGTGGTCACCGCGCTGGCGATCGCGGCGCACGAGATCCCGCAGGAAGTCGGCGACTTCATCGTGCTGCTCAATGCCGGCTTCTCCAAGGCCCGTGCCTTTGCCTTCAACCTGCTGTCGAGCCTGGCGGCCATCGCCGGCGGCGTGGTCGGGTATTTCCTGCTCGACCAGCTGAGCGGCTGGATTCCGTACGTGCTGGTGATTGCCGCCAGCAGCTTCCTCTATATCGCGGTCAGCGACCTGATGCCCCAGATGCAGCGCAAGCCGCGCTGGCGCGAGTCGGCGATCCAGGTGGTGCTGGTGGCCGCGGGCATCTCGGCGATCGTCTTCATCACCAACGGCGTGCACGAGAGCCACAGCCACGGCGGGCACGGCCATATTGCGCCCGCCGCGCCCATTGCCTCGTCACGCTGACTTCAGGCGGCCCCGGTAGCGACCGGGCGCGCCGGATCGGCGCACCATTCGCTCCATGATCCCGGGTACAGCGCCGCGCCGCCCAGGCCGGCCGCTTCCAGCGCCAGCAGGTTGTGGCAGGCCGTGACACCGGAGCCGCACTGCATCACTGCCTGCGCCGGGGCGCGCGCACCCAGCACTGCGCCGAATTCCGCGCGCAGGGTCTCGGCCGGCTTGAAGCGGCCGTCCGCGCCCAGGTTGTCCTTGAAGAAGCGGCTGACCGCGCCGGGGATATGGCCGCCAACCGGGTCCAGCGTCTCGTTCTCGCCGCGGAAGCGGTCGGGCGCGCGCGCATCCACCACCAGCAGCGAGGCGCGCTCGAGGTTGTCCACCAGCGCGGCGGCGTCGACGGTCGGCGCCAGCGACCTGCGGCGTTGGAACTTGCCGGGGAATTCCGGCTCTTCCGTGGCATCGTGTTCGAGCGGCAGGCCGGCCTTGACCCAGGCGTCCTTGCCGCCGTCGAGCACGGCCACGGCATCGTGGCCGAGCCAGCGCAACAGCCACCACAGCCGCGCGGCGAACATGCCGCCCTGCGCATCGTAGGCCACTACCGGGGTGTCGTCGTCCACGCCCAGCGCCTGCAGGCGCGCCACCAGGTCGTCGGCGTCGGGCAGGGGGTGGCGGCCGTTGCTGCCGGTCTTGGGGCCGGACAGCTCGTTGTCCAGGTGCAGGTAGAAGGCGCCGGGCAGGTGGCCGGCGCGGTAGGCCTCGCGGCCGGCGGCCGGGTCGGCCAGGTCGAAGCTGCAGTCGATCACGACGCAGCCGCCGGGGGTGGCCAGCAGCGATTGCAGCGCGGTGACGGAAATCAGCGGTTTCTGCATGGGAATCCTGTTGCGATCGATGGAAAGGGGTCTAGTTCACCAGGGGATGCTACACCTCGGGATGGACTTCCGCCTCCGGCGACTTGACCGGCGTGGCCGGCGTGGGCTTGGCATCGGTGCCCTGGCGCGCGCGCATCAGCGTGGTGGCGATGCCGCTGGCGATGATCAGCCCCATGCCCAGCCACGACAGCCAGTTCAGCCGGTCGGACCAGATCAGCATGCCCCACACGCTGGAAAAGACGATGCCGGCGTATTGCAGGTTGGCGGTCAGCAGCGTGTTGCCGCGCTTGTAGGCGCGCGTCATCGCGGTCTGGCCCAGCGTGGCCAGGATGCCGATGGCCAGCAGCAGGCCGGCGCCGTACCAGGTATGCGCGCTGACGCCGCCCAGCAGCATCCACACCAGCCCGGCGATCATGCCGACCAGCGAGAAATAGAACACGATGCGGCCCTCGGGCTCGCCCAGCTGGCCGAGCTGGCGCACCTCGACATAGGCCAGCGCCGTGAACATGCCCGAGATCAGTCCGACCAGGCCGCCGGTCAGCTGGTCCTTGCCGACCGAAGGCTGCAGCAGGCAGATCACGCCGGCAAAGGACAGCAGGATCGCCAGCACCAGGCGCCGGTCGGCATTGCCGCCGGTGCCGGCCAGCGCCGCGCCGGCGCCCAGGATCAGCGCGATCCACACCGGCGACATGTAGTTCAGCGTCATCGCGGTGGCCAGCGGCAGCAGCGAGATCGAGGTGAACCACAGCATCAGCGCGGTCACGCCGAACACGCTGCGCTTGATGTGCGACAGCATGTAGGGCGTGCGCACCGGGATCCCGCGCGAGGACAGCAGCACCCACATGATGACCACGCTGATCAGGCCGCGGTAGAAGACGATCTCGCCGGTGGTGTAGAGATCGGATGCCAGCTTGACGCCAACCCCCATCAACGAGAAGGCGAAGGCGGCGAACAGCATCCAGAGCGATTGCATGGCGAGGGGCGCGGTGAAGCGAAACGAAGCGGGAAGGAGAGGCGTCCGGCGCGCGGGCGGGCTTCGTGTCTGGCCTCGCGTCGCGCAAGCGGTGTGGCTGCCGGCACCGGACAATGATTCTAGCAGCGCACTTCGCGTCCCAAAGGGAAACGGACCGCCAGGGGCGGTCCGTTCTTGCGTGCGTTGTGCGGTTATCGCACTAGTCCGCCGGACTAGCCGGCGTAAGCCATGGCGCGGCGATACCACTCATGGAAATGCTGCATGCCGTCTTCCATCGGCGACTGGTACGGCCCGACTTCGCTGGTGCCGCGCTTGAGCAGCGCCAGCCGGCCGGCATCCATGCGTTCGGCGATCTCGTCGTCCTCGATGCAGGTTTCCATGTAGGCGGCGCGCTCGGCCTCGACGAACTCGCGCTCGAACAGCGCGATTTCCTCGGGGTAGTAGAACTCCACCACATTGCGCGTCTTGCGCGGGCCGACCGGGTGCAGCGTCGAGATCACCAGCACGTTGGGGTACCACTCCACCATGATGTTGGGGTAGTAGGTCAGCCAGATCGCGCCGTGCTTGGGCAGCACGCCGTCGTTGAAGCGCAGCACCGCGTCGTGCCATTTCTGGTAGGTCGGGCTGCCGGGGCGCTTCAGGCCGGCATGCAGGCCCACGGTCTGCACGCTGTGCCACTCGCCGAACTCCCACTTGAGGTCGTCGCACGAGACGAAGCTGCCCAGCCCCGGGTGGAACGGCACGACGTGGTAGTCCTCCAGGTAGACCTCGATAAAGGTCTTCCAGTTGTAGTCGCACTCGTGCACCTCGACGTGGTCCAGCATGTAGCCGTCGAAGTTCAGGTCCTGGGCCACGCCCAGCCTGGCCAGGTCGGCGCGCACGTCGCGCTTGCCGTCGAACAGCAGCCCGTTCCAGTTCTGCAGCGGCGAGCGCTTCAGGTGCAGGCAGGGTTGCTTGTCGAAATGCGGCGCGCCGAGCAGCTCGCCCTTCAGGTCGTAGGTCCAGCGGTGCAGGGGGCAGACGATGTTCTGCGCATTGCCGCGGCCGTTGAGCATGATGGCCTGGCGGTGGCGGCAGACGTTGGACATCAGTTCGATGCCGGCGGCGTTGCGTACCAGCATGCGGCCTTCGTCCTCTGCCCTGAGCGTGTGGTAGTCGCCGACTTCCGGAACCATCAGCTCGTGGCCGATATAGCCCGGGCCATTCCTGAACAGCAGTTCGAGTTCTTGTTGATGCAGCGCTTCGTCGAAATAGACGCCGACGGGCAGTTGCGAATCAGCCGGCGCCAGGTTGAGCGCGGTGCTGAGATTGGACATTATCCCCACTCCCAGATGAACAGGTGAAAGCAGTGAACAACCCAACCATCGAAAATTGAATCGATTTGGGAAAGACTTCCGCCAGGTCGGCAAGGTCCGGTAGCCCCCTGGCGGCGAGGGGGAGATTGTACCCGACCCAAAAAGTTAAGGGACTGATTTTTTTGCCTTTTTAGCGAAAAAGTCGACCCGGGTCGTCATCGGGGTGCCGTACCGGGCGCATTCGGAAAGACGACCCGAGCGCACAAGTCACTTCTGTGGTTTGTGCACCCCGATAGGTCCACGCCGACCGTGCGCAAGGATGGGGCAAGCTCCCGCTTTGGCGTAAAATCCGGGCTTCCCCATCCGGGTTTCCCCCGGGGTCCTTGATTCCAGGTCCTGATATGCCAAAAACGACGACCGCTCCGGTCCAGACCGACAACACCGCCGACACCAGCGCATCGGCGCCGCCCGCTTCCTACGAAGCGGCGATGGCCGAGCTGGAAACGCTGGTGGCCAGCATGGAAAGCGGCGAACTGCCGCTGGAGGCATCGCTGGCGGCCTACCGCCGCGGCGCCGAGCTGGTGCGCTACTGCCAGCAGAAGCTGGAGCGGGTCGAGCAGCAGGTCCGCGTGCTGGAAGGTGACGTGCTCAAGCCGCTGGCCGGCGAGGGCAATGGCGCCAACGGTGCGCTGGGGGCGGACGAGGCATGAGTGACTTTGCCCAATGGATGCAGGCCCAGGGCGCCCGCACCGAGGCCGCCCTACAGGCGGCGCTGCCCGCTGCCGAGACCGTGCCGCATACGCTGCACGAAGCCATGCGCTATGCTGCACTGAGCGGCGGCAAGCGCGTGCGGCCGCTGCTGGTGCATGCCGCCGGCGAGGTCAGCGGGGCGGCTCCGGCCGCCTGCGACGCGGCGGCCTGTGCGGTGGAGATGATCCACGCCTATTCGCTGGTGCACGACGACATGCCCTGCATGGACGACGACGACCTGCGCCGCGGCCGGCCCACCGTGCACAAGGCCTATGACGAGGCCACCGCATTGCTGGTTGGCGACGCGCTGCAGACCCAGGCCTTTATCGTGCTGGCCGGCGCCGGGGCGATCGCGCCCGCGGCGCGGCTGCAGCTGGTGGCCGAGCTGGCGCTGGCGTCGGGCTCGACCGGAATGGCCGGCGGCCAGGCGATCGACCTGCAGAACGTGGGCCGCGCCATGACGCGCGAGGCGCTCGAGGCCATGCATCGCATGAAGACCGGCGCGCTGTTGCGCGCCAGTGTGCGCATGGGTGCGCTATGTGGTGAAATCGACGCCGAGGGCCTGGCCGCGCTGGATCGCTATGCGGCGGCAGTGGGATTGGCGTTCCAGGTGGTTGACGATATTCTGGACGTCACTGCCGATACCGCCACGCTGGGCAAGACCGCCGGCAAGGACGCCGCCCATGACAAGCCGACCTATGTGTCGCTGATGGGGCTTGACCCGGCACGCGCACTGGCCGGGACGCTGCGCGCCGACGCACACGAGGCGCTGGCCGGCTTTGGCGAGCGCGCGGACCGCCTGCGGGACCTGGCGGACCTGATCGTGCTGCGCACACACTAAACAGAGAGCCGGCCGAACGGACATCATGACCTACGCACTCCTCAACAAGATTGACGCCCCCGCAGACCTGCGCAAGCTCGACCGGCGTGAGCTCCGGACCCTGGCGGACGAACTGCGCGCCTATGTGCTGGAGTCGGTCTCGCAGACCGGCGGCCACCTGTCGTCCAACCTGGGCACGGTCGAGCTGACCATCGCGCTGCACTATGTCTTCAACACCCCGGACGACCGGCTGGTGTGGGACGTGGGCCACCAGAGCTACCCGCACAAGATCCTGACCGGACGCCGCGAGCGCATGGGCACGCTGCGCCAGTGGGGCGGCATCTCTGGCTTCCCGCGCCGCAGCGAGAGCGAATACGACACCTTCGGCACGGCGCATTCGTCGACCTCGATCTCGGCCGCGCTGGGCATGGCGCTCGGTGCGCGCACGCTGGGCGAGAAGCGCGTCTCGGTGGCGGTGATCGGCGACGGCGCCATGACTGCGGGCATGGCCTTCGAGGCCCTGAACAACGCCGGCGTCTACAAGGACCTGCCGCTGGTGGTGGTGCTCAACGACAACGACATGTCGATCTCGCCGCCGGTGGGCGCGCTCAACCGCCACCTGGCGCGGCTCTTGAGCGGCCAGTTCTACGCGGCCACCAAGAAGGGCATCGAGAAGGTCCTGTCGGTGGCGCCGCCGGTGCTGGAGTTCGCCAAGCGCTTCGAGGAACATGCCAAGGGCATGATGGTGCCGGCCACGCTGTTCGAGGAATTCGGCTTCAACTACATCGGCCCGATCGACGGCCACGACCTGAACTCGCTGGTGCCGACGCTGCAGAATATCCGCGAGCGCGCGCTCGAGGGCGCCGGCCCGCAGTTCCTGCACGTGGTGACCAAGAAGGGCCAGGGCTACAAGCTGGCCGAGGCCGACCCGATCCTCTACCACGGCCCGGGCAAGTTCAACCCGGCCGAGGGCATCCGCCCGGCGGCCAAGCCGGCGCGCAAGACCTACACGCAGGTGTTCGGCGACTGGCTGTGCGACATGGCCGCGGCCGACAAGCGCCTGGTCGGCATTACCCCGGCGATGCGCGAGGGCTCGGGCATGGTCGAGTTCGAGCGGCGCTTCCCGGACCGCTACTACGACGTGGGCATCGCCGAGCAGCACGCCGTGACCTTTGCCGGCGGCCTGGCCTGCGAGGGTCTCAAGCCGGTGGTGGCGATCTACTCGACCTTCCTGCAGCGCGGCTACGACCAGCTGATCCACGACGTGGCGCTGCAGAACCTGCCGGTGGTGTTCGCGCTGGACCGTGCCGGCCTGGTCGGCGCCGACGGCGCCACGCACGCGGGTGCCTACGATATCGCCTACCTGCGCTGCATCCCAAACATGATGGTGATGACGCCGTCCGACGAGAACGAGTGCCGTCAGCTGCTGACCACGGCGTTCCACCAGGCGTGCCCGAGCGCCGTGCGCTATCCGCGCGGCTCCGGCCCGGGCGCGGCCATTGCCGCCGAGCTCACCACTGTGCCGGTCGGCAAGGGCGTGATGCGCCGCGAGGGAGGTGCGCGCGCGGGGCATCGCGTGGGCTTCCTGGCGTTCGGCTCGATGGTGCACCCGGCCCTGGGTGCCGCCGAGGCGCTGGATGCCGCGGTCGCCGACATGCGTTTCGTCAAGCCGC
The DNA here is from genome assembly GCF_058787995.1 of Cupriavidus sp. FW305-27. NCBI lineage: Bacteria > Pseudomonadati > Pseudomonadota > Betaproteobacteria > Burkholderiales > Burkholderiaceae > Cupriavidus > Cupriavidus sp. FW305-27. The sequence continues at coordinate 20,452 of NZ_JBYTAG010000017.1, read as the reverse complement.
TCGACGTGGAGCTGGTCAAGCGCCTGGCCGCGGAGAACGACTACCTGGTGACCGTGGAAGAGGGCAGCGTGATGGGCGGCGCCGGCAGCGCCGTGCTGGAGGCACTGGCCGAGGCCGGCATCGACAAGCCGGTGCTGACGCTGGGCCTGCCCGACCGCTTCGTCGACCACGGCGACCCGGCCTATCTGCTGCAGCAATGCGGCCTGGATGCGGCCGGCATCGAGCGCTCGGTGCGCGAGCGCTTCGGGCTGGACCAGCCCAAGGTCACGGTCGCCTCGCGCGTGGCCTGATCACCTGCTGTCCCGAAGGGGATTCGGCCCTCGCACCACGAGTGCGTCCGAATTCCCTTAAACTCCCCTTTTTTGTGTTCGCAGCTGCGGGCCGGCGTGCCACTTGCCGGATCCCGTGGTTTCACACTCGTTGCGCGGCATGGATGGACTGCGAAATTGCCGCGACCGTAAGGGCTCGTGCCGTCCCCCTTGGGCGCGACCCTGGAGGAAACCGTAGATGAATGACATCAATCCCGCCTTCGTCATGCCCGACGTCCAGTCGAGCCCCGACACCCGCCAGATCCCCATCCAGCGTGTCGGTGTCAAAGGCGTGCGTTACCCCGTGACCCTGAAGACCCCGGCCGGCATCATGCCGAGCGTGGGCACCTTCAATCTCGACGTGCACCTGCCGGCGGACCAGAAGGGCACGCATATGTCGCGCTTCGTCGCGCTGCTGGAAGAAGAGCGCGCACCGCTGGAGCTGTCCAGCTTCCGGCTGATGCTGGACAAGATGCTGGAAAAGCTGGAAGCCGAGGCCGGCCGCATCGAGGTCACCTTCCCGTACTTCATCAGCAAGACCGCGCCTGTGTCGGGCGTGGAGTCGCTGCTGGACTACGAGGTCACGCTGACCGGCGAAGTGCGCGACGGCGCCGCGCGCGTGTTCCTGAAGGCGCTGGTGCCGGTGACCAGCCTGTGCCCGTGCTCGAAGAAGATCTCGCAGTACGGCGCGCACAACCAGCGTTCGCATATCACCATGAACGTGGAACTGGCCGGCGAGCTGCCGGTGGAAGCGCTGGTGCGCATGGCCGAGGAAGAGGCCTCGTGCGAGCTGTGGGGCCTGCTCAAGCGCCCCGACGAGAAGTTCGTCACCGAGCGCGCCTATGAGAACCCCAAGTTCGTCGAGGACCTGGTGCGCGATATCGCCATGCGCCTGAATGCGGATGATCGCATCGTGGCCTATGTGCTGGAGGCGGAGAACTTTGAGTCGATCCACAACCACAGCGCGTATGCGGTGATCGAGCGGGACAAGCGGGTCGACTGACCGCGTTGTCGCTGCAATAGAAATAGCCACCGCATGCGGTGGCTATTTTTTTGGTCCGGTTCAGGCCGCCGAAGGCAGGCGGATATCCGCCAGGTCCCAGCGCGGCGTCACGCCGTAGCCATACTCGTGCCGCGCCAGTTCGGGCGCTGCCTGCAGCCGCATGGCGCCGGCAAACGCGATCATCGCGCCGTTGTCGGTGCAGAACGCCAAATCCGGGTAATACACGTCGATCTTGCGCTGCTTGCCCATCTGGTCCAGCCGCTCGCGCAACTGGCGGTTGGCACCCACGCCTCCCGCCACCACCAGCCGCTTGTGGCCGGTCTGCTTGAGCGCTGCCATCGACTTGGCGGCCAGCACGTCGACAATGGCATCGACAAAGGCGCGCGCCAGGTTGGCGCGATCCTGCTCGCAGGTGTTGGCGAGCTTGCGTGTTTGCGTCAGTACCGCGGTCTTCAGTCCGGCGAAGGAGAAATCCAGGTTGCCCGAATGCAGCATCGGCCGCGGCAGCGCAAAGGCGCCGGGGATACCGAATTCGGCCAGCCGCGACACTTCGGGGCCGCCCGGATAGCCCAGGCCCAGCAGCTTGGCGGTCTTGTCGAAGGCTTCGCCGGCGGCGTCGTCCAGGGTTTCGCCCAGCAGCGTGTAGTCGCCGATGCCGCGCACTTCCATCAACTGCGTATGCCCGCCCGACACCAGCAGCGCCACGAACGGGAAGGGCGGCGGCTCGCGCGTGAGCAGCGGCGACAGCAGGTGGCCTTCCAGGTGGTGCACGCCCACCATCGGCACGTTCAGCGCAAAGCCCAGTGCATTGGCCACCGAGGCGCCCACCAGCAGTGCGCCGGCCAGCCCGGGGCCCTGGGTGAAGGCGATGGCGTCGATGTCCTGGCGGGTACGGCCGGCATCGGCCAGCACCTGCTCCAGCAGCGGCAGCACGCGGCGGATATGGTCGCGCGACGCCAGTTCCGGCACCACGCCGCCGTAGTCGCGGTGCATGGCGATCTGCGAGTGCAGCGCGTGCGCGAGCAGGCCGGCGCCGGTGTCATAGAGGGCGAGGCCGGTTTCGTCGCAGGAGGATTCGATGCCGAGGACAAGCATGGGAAGCGCATAGGGCCGCCTCCGGTCAGGGAAACGGCTGTCGAAACAACAGGTTGCAGGAAGCGCGCAGGGTAGCACAGCAGCGCGCGGCGTGCTTTTCGCTACAATCTGCCCTTTCTCTGGCGGTGGCAATACACATGGATGCGCGAGGCGTGCAATGAGCGGGGCAACATCGGCCCGGACGGGCCGGTATGACGTGGCCGTGCTGGGTGCGGGCGCGGCCGGCATGATGTGTGCCGCCGTGGCCGGCCAGAACGGCGCGCGCGTGGTGCTGATCGACCATGCCACCAAGCTTGCCGAGAAGATCCGCATCTCGGGCGGCGGGCGCTGCAATTTCACCAACCTGCAGGCCGGGCCCGCCAACTACCTGTCGTCCAATCCGCACTTCTGCCGCTCGGCGCTGGCGCGCTACACGCCGCAGGATTTCCTTGGCCTGATGCGCCGCTACGGCATCGACTGGCACGAGAAACATCGTGGCCAGCTGTTCTGCAACGACAGCGCCGAAGACGTGATCGCCATGCTGCGCGCCGAATGCGACACCGGCCATGTGCGCTGGCACACCGGCTGCAGCGTGGCCGAGGTCCGGCGCGAGGGCGACGACTTCCTGCTGCTCACCGCTACCGGCACGGTGCGGGCCGGGGCGCTGGTGGTGGCCACCGGCGGCCTGTCGATCCCCAAGATCGGTGCCACCGACTTTGGCTATCGCATCGCCCGGCAGTTCGGGCTGGGCATCGTCGAAACCCGGCCGGCGCTGGTGCCGCTGACCTTCGATGGCAAGGACTGGGTGCCGTTCGCGCCGCTGGCCGGCGTGTCGCTGGAGGTGGATATCGCCACCGGCAACGGCAAGGCGGCCGGAGCCTTCCGCGAAGACCTGCTGTGGACCCATCGCGGCCTGTCCGGACCCGCCGTGCTGCAGATTTCCAGCTACTGGCGTCCCGGCACGCCGATCGCCATCGACCTGTTTGATGGCGAGGATGCCGCCGCCTGGCTGCTCGAGCAGAAGGCCGGCAGCCGCAAGCACCTGGGCAACCTGCTGGCGCAACGGTTGCCGGCGCGGCTGGCCGATGCCTGGTGCGCGGCCTCGGGCGTGGATGCCGCCATGCCGCTGCATGATGTGACCGACAAGGCCCTGCGCAAGCTTGGCGCCACGCTCAACGGCTGGCGCATCGTGCCGTCGGGCACCGAGGGCTACCGCAAGGCCGAGGTCACGCTTGGCGGGGTCGACACGCGGGCGCTGTCGTCAACCACCATGATGGCGCGCGAGGTGCCGGGCCTGTATTTCATCGGCGAGGTGGTGGACGTGACCGGCTGGCTGGGCGGCTACAACTTCCAGTGGGCGTGGGCGTCCGCGGTGGCGGCGGGGCAGGCCGCGGCTGAGGCATCGCGCACCGCTTCGGCAGGGCAATCGGTAGCCCAAGGGTAGACTGGCGAGAGCTGGAAGGGCGGTGGGCGGCACTCGGCAAGTGTCCGTTGCACGCCACTTCCGCGCTCGATTGTTGGTGCTACAATCCAGAACTTCGTAGAGCCGCTTATCCCGAAAATTCTCATTTTCTGGCCAAATGACCACGATCCGTCTCAAGGAAAACGAGCCTTTTGAAGTTGCCATGCGCCGTTTCAAGCGCACCATCGAGAAGAACGGGCTGCTCCCGGAATTGCGGGCACGCGAGTTTTACGAAAAGCCCACCGCCGCGCGCAAGCGCAGGAAGGCAGCCGCCGAAAAGCGCCATTACAAGCGCATCCGCAGCCAGATGCTGCCGAAGAAACTGTACTGACCCCGGCGCTCCCGCTTGTATCCGACCCGCTGTGGCCTACGCTTCGGCGGGTTTTTGCATTCTGGGCCTTGCAGCGGGCGGTCATCGCCGCCACCTGTGAGTGTCCACCCACTTTCTGGAAGATCACGATGTCCCTCAAAGCCCGTATCAGCGAAGACATGAAGACCGCCATGCGCGCGCGCGAAACGGAGCGCCTCGGCACCATCCGCCTGCTGCTGGCCGCCATCAAGCAGCGCGAGGTCGATGAGCGCGTGGAACTGGACGATACCGCCGTGCTGGCCGTGGTCGAGAAGCTGATCAAGCAGCGCAAGGATTCGATCTCGCAGTTCCGGCAGGCGGGCCGCAATGACCTGGCAGACAAGGAGTCGGCGGAAGTCGAAGTGCTGCAGGCCTACATGCCCGCAGCACTGTCGGACGAGGAAGTCGCCGCCGAGGTCCAGCAGGCCGTTGCCGCCACTGGTGCCGCCGGTCCGCAGGACATGGGCAAGGTCATGGGCGTGCTCAAGGGCAAGCTGGCCGGCCGTGCCGACATGACCGCCGTATCGGCCCTGGTCAAGGCGGCACTTGCAGCAAAGTAAATACTGATTTAATCGGTTGCTGGCAAGATAAGCACCGGATCCGCGTGGTTCGGTGCAGTTGCACGGAGATGTCACGTAGTCCGGGCGGCCCTATCACGCTGCACTACAATATTCCGATAGCAGCCGGGCGCCGCACCGGTCACGCATTCCTAAAAGAAGCCGCCCGCCGCGGGACGGCCATGCCTCAGGACGGTCAGTCGGGTGATTCCGCAATCCTTTATTCAGGACCTGCTCAACCGTGTCGACATTGTCGATGTGGTGGGCAAGTATGTGCAGCTGAAGAAGGGCGGCGCCAATTTCATGGGGCTGTGCCCCTTCCATAACGAGAAATCGCCGTCATTCACGGTGTCGCCGACCAAGCAGTTCTACCACTGCTTCGGATGTGGCGCCCACGGCTCGGCCATCGGCTTCCTGATGGAGTTTTCCGGCCAGTCCTACCCGGAAGCGGTGCGCGAGCTGGCCCAGTCGGTCGGCATGAGCGTGCCGGAAGAGCGCGACCGTCTGCCGCCCGGGCAGCGCGCGGAGCAGCAGGCCCGTTCGGTGGCGCTGTCCGACGCCATGACCCGCGCCACCGATTTCTACCGCCGCCAGCTGCGAAGCGCGCCGCAGGCGATCCAGTACCTGAAGGGCCGTGGCCTGACCGGCGAGATCGCCGCGAACTTTGGCCTGGGCTACGCGCCGGATGACTGGCAGGGCCTGGAGGCCGTATTCGGCAGCTATCGTGATGACAACGTGTCGGCGCCGCTGGTCGAGTGCGGCCTGCTGATCGAAAGCGACAAGCGCGATGCGGACGGCAAGCCGCGCCGCTACGACCGCTTCCGCGACCGCATCATGTTCCCTATCCGCAACACCAAGGGGGCCGTGATCGGCTTCGGCGGGCGCGTGATGGGGCAGGGCGAGCCCAAGTACCTGAACTCGCCCGAGACTCCGCTGTTCAGCAAGGGCACGGAGCTGTACGGGCTGTTCGAGGCCCGTCACGCAATCCGGGAAACCGGCTACGTGCTGGTGGTCGAAGGGTATATGGACGTCGTGGCGCTGGCCCAGCTCGGTTTTGCCAATGCCGTTGCCACCCTGGGCACGGCGTGCACCCCTGTGCACGTGCAGAAGCTGCTGCGCCAGACCGACGCCGTGGTGTTCTCGTTCGACGGCGACTCTGCCGGGCGCCGCGCGGCCCGGCGCGCGCTGGAAGCCTGCCTGCCGCATGTGGCGGACAACAAGACCATCCGCTTCCTGTTCCTGCCGGCCGAGCATGATCCGGACAGCTATGTGCGCGAAGAGGGCACCGAGGCCTTTGCCACCCAGGTGCGCAACGCCATGCCGCTGTCGCGCTTCCTGCTGCAGTCGGTCACCGAAGACCTGGACCTGCGCCAGCCCGAGGGCCGCGCCCGGGCCCAGTACGAGGCCAAGCCGCTGCTGCAGGCCATGCCCGCCGGCGGCCTGAGGCTACAGATTGTGCGCGAACTTGCCGATGCCACGGGAACGACACCCGCGGAGATCGAAGCCATCTGCGGCCTGCGCAGCGACCCGGCCCGCGTCGGCCGCTTCGCCCAGCCGCGCCCGCGCACGCGCCGCCAGGCCCCGACCGGGCTGGAGCAGCGGGTGATCCAGCTGCTGATGTGCTATCCGGCACTGTCGGCGAGGCTGGACGAGGATGCGCGCGCGCTGCTGCTGGGCGGCGAGAGCAGCGACAGTGAAGTGCTGGCGCACCTGGTGGAGGCGTGCGACAGCGTGCAGGGCGAGGTCAATTTTGCGGCCTTCAGCGAACACCTGGCCCAGTCGCCCTATGCCGAGGTGTATGCCGTGGCGCGTGCCGCGGTGCTGCGAGAAGAGATCGAAGAGGCACCCGCAATACAGGATTTCGATGCGGCCATTACCAAGCTGCTGGCCGAGCCGCTGCGGCGCGAGCTCGACGGCCTGCAGGCGGAGGTAGTGGCCGGCACGGCCGATGAAGCGGCCAAGCAGCGCATGCGCTGGCTGGTGGGCGAAATCCACCGGCGGCGCCAACTTGGCTGAGGTGCCTGTGTGCGCCCTGGTCATCAACCAGGAGGTGGCAGTAAGCGTTGGATAAGGGACTGGGCCCGGCCCCGCCGAGCTTAAGCCTTGATTTTTCAGGTGAAAACCTCACCTGATAGGGAGCCGGCTATGCGTGGCGTGCTACAATAGCCGGTTTGGATTGCGAAATCTTTCTCTCCAGTTCTGGTGAAAGTGAGCGTGCCAATGGCAAAGGCCAAAGCAACCGAAAGGGTTACCTCTAAAGCTCCCCAATCAGGGAGCGGCAAGGCGTCTGTGAAAACAACGGCGGCGAAGACATCGACCGCGTCAGTCAAGACACCAGCCCGGTCTGCGCCATCAAAGTCCGTGCGTAGCGCGCAAGCGCCCGCCGTGACGACTCCCGCCAGGACTCGCACATCCGAAAAGACAAAGGCCTCGACTTCGGCACGCGAGAGCGGCAAGAGCGCCAGTACGAGCGGCAAGGTCGCCGCATCTGCACCAGTGAAAGGCAAGAGTATCACCGTGGCGAAACAGCAGAATACCGAAGTCGAGAGCAAGCGAGCGGCAGCCGCCGGCGCCAAGAGTGGGGAAGCCAAGGCTGGCACCACCACTACGGCAACCAAGGCGCGTGCCGCGACACCTGCATCCGTTGCATCCGAGCGTCCCGCTGCGCCGGCAATCAAGCCGGAGCCGAAAAAGCGTGGCCGCAAGCCCAAGGCCGAGATGCAGCACGACGACAGCACAACAGACGACGTGACTGAAGAGTTTTACGAGAACGATGCGCGCCCGGCGGCAACCCCGGCCGCGGCGCCGAAGACCGAAAAGCAGAAAGCCAAGGACCGCAAGGCCAAGGAAAAGGCCCTGCTCAAGGAGTTCGCCTCGACCCAGCAGGGTACCGAGGAAGAGCTTGAGCTGCGTCGCCAGAAACTCAAGGCGCTGATCAAGCTGGGCAAGTCGCGCGGCTACCTGACCTACGCGGAAATCAACGATCACCTGCCGGACGACATGGTCGATTCGGAAACGATCGACACGCTGGTCGCCACGCTGAACGACATCGGCATCGCTGTCTACGAACAGGCGCCGGATGCCGAGACGCTGCTGCTCAACGACAACGCCCCGTCCGCCACCAGCGAGGAAGAAGCCGAGGAAGAGGCCGAAGCGGCCCTGTCCACGGTGGACTCCGAGTTCGGCCGCACCACCGACCCGGTGCGCATGTACATGCGCGAAATGGGCACGGTCGAGCTGCTCACGCGCGAAGGCGAAATCGAGATCGCCAAGCGCATCGAGGCCGGCCTGAAGGACATGGTGATGGCGATTTCGGCTTGCCCGGTCACCATCTCCGAGATCCTGGCCCATGCCGAGCGCGTGGCCAACGACGAGATCAAGATCGACGAATTCGTCGACGGCCTGATCGACCCGAACGCCGACGAAGCCCCGGAAGCGCCCGCAGCCCCGGCTGCAGCGGCCGACGACGAGGATATCGAGTCCGACGACGAAGAGGAAGGCGACGAGGACGATGACGACGAAGGCGGCGCCGGCGCCGGTGCCTCCGCGCGCCAGCTGGAAGAACTGAAGCAGAACGCGCTGGAGAAATTCCGCGTGATCGCCGAGCAGTTCGACAAGATGCGCCGCGCGTTCGAAAAGGAAGGCTACAACTCCAAGCCCTACGTCAAGGCGCAGGAAGCCATCCAGGCCGAGCTGATGGGCATCCGCTTCACCGCCCGCAATGTCGAGCGCCTGTGCGACACGCTGCGCGGCCAGGTCGACGAAGTGCGCAAGCTCGAACGCTCGATCCTGAACATCGTGGTCGACAAGTGCGGCATGCCGCGCTCGGAATTCGTCGCCCGCTTCCCGGGCAACGAGACCAACCTCGAGTGGGTCCACACCATCGTCGCCGACGGCAAGGGCTACAGCACCATCGTCGAGCGCAACGTGCCGGCCGTGCATGAGCTGCAGCAGAAGCTGATCGACCTGCAGTCGCGCGTGGTGCTGCCGCTGAAGGAACTGAAGGGCGTCAACCGCAAGATGGCCGAGGGCGAGCGTCGTGCCCGCGAAGCCAAGCGCGAGATGACCGAGGCCAACCTGCGTCTGGTGATTTCGATCGCCAAGAAGTACACGAATCGCGGCCTGCAGTTCCTCGACCTGATCCAGGAAGGCAACATCGGCCTGATGAAGGCGGTGGACAAGTTCGAATACCGCCGCGGCTACAAGTTCTCGACCTACGCCACGTGGTGGATCCGCCAGGCCATCACGCGCTCGATCGCCGACCAGGCGCGCACCATCCGTATCCCGGTGCACATGATCGAGACCATCAACAAGATGAACCGCATCTCGCGCCAGATCCTGCAGGAAACCGGCAACGAGCCGGATCCGGCAACGCTGGCCGAGAAGATGGAGATGCCGGAAGACAAGATCCGCAAGATCATGAAGATCGCCAAAGAGCCGATCTCCATGGAAACGCCGATCGGTGACGACGACGACTCCCATCTGGGCGACTTCATCGAGGACACCAACACGCTGGCCCCGGCCGAAGCCGCGCTGCACGGCTCCATGCGCGACGTCGTCAAGGACGTGCTGGACTCGCTCACGCCGCGCGAAGCCAAGGTGCTGCGCATGCGCTTCGGCATCGAAATGAGCACCGACCACACGCTGGAAGAGGTCGGCAAGCAGTTCGACGTCACGCGTGAACGGATCCGCCAGATCGAGGCCAAGGCACTGCGCAAGCTGCGCCACCCGAGCCGCTCGGACAAGCTGAAGAGCTTCCTGGAAGGCAACTAAACGCTTCCAAGGGCCTCTAGCTCATGCCTGGTTAGAGCAGCGGACTCATAATCCGTTGGTGCCGTGTTCGACTCACGGGAGGCCCACCAATGTGAAAAAGGACTGCAGGTTGATACCTGCAGTCCTTTTTTTTGCCTCGAACTACCGCTCAATCCTGCGCCGTCACCATCCCCATCGCCGGATCGCTAACCGTATGCCTGCCGTTCTCCACCCGCCCCGCAAAGCGGCGATAGAACGCCGGGTCGCTGTCGCACGTCACCGCGAAGTCATACCACTGCCCGCTTTCCTCCAGCGACCAATGCACGGACTTGCTGTCATTGGCGCCGACAGTGACCGGCCACGGGCCATCGGTTCGGTACGCGAGCGCCTGGATGCTGAAGTGGCAGGCCTTGCGGCCGGCGTTGATCAGGTCGACATAGACGTCGCCATTGGCAATGTCGTAGCAGACGCGGATCTCCGGTGCGATGCCGGTGTCGCCGATGCGGTTGGTATCGCCGCGGAAATGGCGGTGGAAGCCGTTGGGGCCCAGTACCCACAGGTCGTATTGCCCGGCGTTGTCCTGGAACACGTTCCAGGTGTCGCTCAGGGACTTGCGGGCTTCCACGACATAGCGGCGCGGAATGCGGCCCAGCTGGTAGCGGTCGTAGACGTGGAACACCGCGGCTTGCGTGCCGGTGTTGGCGAATACCAGTTCGACCTGCCCCACGGCGCTGCAGCGCGCGCTGGTGTGCAGCTCGTACGGCAGCGCGCGTGACGGGCGGGTGCCGGTGGCTTGCAGCGGCAATTGCATGTCGACCGGCAGCGGCACCGCGGGCAGTGCCTGCTGGGCCTGGCGCAGCTGGTCGGCGCCGCTGCGCGTGGTGCGGCCACTCAGCGTGGGCAGGGCTTCCGAGTTGGGCGTCTTGAAGTTGAACGCGCTGGTCAGGTCGCCGCAGACGGCACGGCGGAACGGGCTGATGTTGGGTTCGGCCACGCCGAACCGCGCTTCCAGGAAGCGCAGCACGGAGGTATGGTCGAACACCTGGGAATTGATCCAGCCGCCGCGGCTCCACGGCGAGATCGCGTAAAGCGGCACGCGCGGCCCGGGACCGTAGACGCGGCCGTCAGCAGCGGGCTGGGTCCGGCTGCCCGGTGGCGGCGGATGGTTGAAGTATTCGGCCTGCATCTCGGCATCGCTCAGCGTCGCCTTGCCGGCCAGCGTCTTGTCGGGGTTCACCGACGGCGCCGAGGGGGAGGGGACGTGGTCGAAGTAGCCGTCGTTCTCGTCGAAGTTGACCAGCAGCACGGTCTTGCTCCAGACCTCGGGCACGGCGGTCAGCGCGTCCAGCACTTCCTGCAGGAACCACGCGCCCTGAACCGGGCTGGACGGGCCGGGATGCTCGCAGTAGATCGACGGCGCATTGATCCACGATACCTGCGGCAGCCTGCCTTCCTTGATGTCGCGGCGGAAGGCGTCGAGGTATTCCTCGGGTCTGGTGCCGGGCAGGGTGTTGGCCACGCCCTTGTACAGCGGATTGGCGGCATTGTCGGTGGCCGCATCGTAGGCGTGGTACGGCAGTGGCTGGCCGGTGTTGGCATAGGGCGCGCCCGGCGCGCCGCCGCTGGATACCGGAAAGCCCGAGGCCAGGTTGGCCTTGCGGAACTGCTGGAACGCGCCCAGCATGTTGTCGCCCCATTCGTCCGGCATGTTCTGGTAGCAGATCCAGCTGATGCCGGCTGCTTCCAGCCGCTCGGCATAGGTCTTCCAGGTGTAGCCGGTGTTGGCCGAGGCGGGCAGGCCGTCGATCGCGTCCCACTCATTGTTGACGAAGGCGACGTTGGCTGCGGTCGGGCCGTTGGTGCCGGTCAGGTGGAATGAACGGTTCGCGTCAGTGCCCGTATGCATCGAGCAGTGGTACGCGTCGCACAGCGTAAACGCATTGGCCAGTGCGAACTGGAACGGGATCTCCTTCTCCTTGAAGTAGCCCATCGAGGTATTGGTCTTGTACGTCGGCCAACTGGCCATGCGGCCGTGGTCCCAGGCCTGCTGGCTGTCCACCCACGCATGCGGCGTGCCGGCCGCGCGCTGCGCGTTGTTGTTGGTGCCATCCAGGTGATACGGGGTCAGCACGGCGCCGTTGGAGCGCTGTTGCTGCCATACCTTGCGCGCATTGGGCAGCGGGATGGTGAAGCGGTCGCCGAACCCGCGCACACCCTTGAGCGTGCCGAAGTAGTGGTCGAAGGAACGGTTCTCCTGCATCAGGATCACCACATGCTCGACATCCTTGATGGTGCCGGTGGCATTGTTGGCCGGGATGGCCAGGGCCTTGCGGATGCTGGGCGGGAACGCGGCCAGTGCGGCGGCGGCGAAGCCGGTGCCGGCTGCGGCTTGCAGGAAGTTGCGGCGAGAGACCATGGTCTTGTCGGATGGCGTCGGGACTTGCGTTGTCAGGGGGCGCAGCGAATCACGGGGTCGGGCCGCTGGTCCGGCTTCTTGCCGGGCTGTTCCGGTTGTGCGTTCGGCGTGACAGTCGCACTCGGCGACAGGTTGCCGCCGCCGTCATCGCCACCGCATGCGGTGAGCAATGCCGCCGCGATCAGGGTCGTGGCCAGGGTTCTTGGAAGTTTGCAGGGGAGCATCGGGTTCGCCTGGCTGGGTGGGTGTGGCGGCTGCTGGGAGCCGGAGCCAGGCGAGTGTAGGAAGGCGGGGTGACGTGTCGATGACAGAATGTCCAACGCCTATCGGTGCCGACCGTCGGGCGGACGGCAGGCAGGATGGCTACTTCCAGAAGCCCGCGTGCGGTGCCGCGGCTTCGTCCTCGAGCACCGGCCCGACCACATCCACCTGGCGCTGCCCGCGCGCGAACACTTCGCGGCAAGGCAGCGAGAGGGTGGGGTTCTCCGGGTGGTCGCCGGTCAGGCCCAGCAGCTTGTGTTCTGACAGCGCATAGACCACGCGCCCGATGCCGGTCCAGTAGATCGCGCCGGCGCACATGCAGCATGGCTCCGCGCTGGTGTAGAGGGTGCAGTCGGCCAGTTGCTCCGGCGGCAGCGCACGCGCGGCCTGCGCGGCGGCGACCAGTTCGGCGTGCTGGGTCGGGTCGCCCTCCGGCGGCATCGAGTTGTTGCCGGCGCTGGCGATGATGTTGCCGGCCTGGTCGGCCACCAGCGCGGCGAACGGATGGCGGCCGCGAGCCCTGGATGCATCGGACAGCGCGATCGACTGGCGCAGCAGTTCCAGGTCGAGCGGCGACAGTTCAGCGCCGTACGGGTCTGTGATTCGGGTCATGCTTGGGGTCTCCGGTTGGGGAAAGGGATCAGGGCGTGCTGCAGGCCGAAGCTCGCCAGCTGGCGCAGCGGCAGGATTTCATCGACCGGGTGTACCGGTGTCGGGGTCTTCATGGGCTTGTCTCCTTTTTCGATGGAAGCCGCTTCCGCCTCTGGCAGGGCGGATTGGGCAGCGCCGGCCGGGATTGCCGGGATTTGTGATCCCTCGGCCGTTGCGGCATCATCTCCGCAACTTCATCGGTACAACAAATCAATACCTATCGATCCAGTCGATGGGTCGCGGGAGGGTGGCCATGCGTTTTTCGCTGGACCAGTTGCAGGTATTCGCACTGGTGGTTGAGACAGGCTCCTTTTCCGCTGCCGCGCGGCGCCTGGGCAAGACCCAGTCCACGGTCAGTGCGGCGGTGGCCAACCTGGAGATCGACCTCGGCGTGCCGCTGTTCGACCGCAGCAGCCGCAATCCGGCGCTGACCGGGGCCGGCCGCAAGCTGCTGACCGAGGCCGAAGCCGTGCTGGAGCGTTGCCTGTCGCTGCAGGCCCATGCCGCCAGCCTGGCCGATGCCAACCCGCCCGGGCTGACGCTGGCGATCGAAATCCCGTACCACGCGGTGATGCCGGTGCTGGCCGAATTCGAGCGGGAGTTTCCGTATGTCGACCTGACCATTCGCAATCCGGTCTACGGCGATGTCAGCGAACTGGTGCTGCAGGGCGAGGCCGAGCTCGGCATCGCCTTCGCGCAGCCGCACTACGCGCCGGAACTGGCCTTCGTGCAGTTGGGCAAGCTGATAATGGTGCATGTGGTGCACCCGGGACACCCGCTGGCCGGGCGCGAACAGGTCTCGTTTGCCGACCTGCACGCCTATCGGCGCCTGGCCTTCAGCGCGCATGCCGACAAGCTGCCCACCAGCGAATACCTGCGCGCGGCGCGGGTGTGGCGCGCCGAAAGCTACCTGGCGCTGGTCGAAATGGTGAAAAGCGGGCTGGGCTGGGCCACACTGCCGCGGCAACTGGTGCGCGCGGCGCTGGAGCGCGGCGAACTGGTGGAACTGGACCTGGCGGCCTATCCGTACACGGACTGGCTGGTCAGCGTCGACCTGATCTGGGCGAAGTCGGGCCGGCCGCAGGGCCGGGCCGAGCAGTGGCTACGGCAGCGCTTCCGGGAAAACATGGTGTTCGAGGTCGACCGGCGCGGGCAGCGGACCACCCGCTGAGGGCGCGGCGATGGACTATGGTAGTCATCGCGCGTTTGATCCGATTCGCACGATTCAATCTGACCAGGAGTGAAGCCCATGTCCTATATCGACGGATTTGTACTGGCCGTTCCCCAGGCCACTCGCGAGACCTATCGCCAGGTGGCGCAGAAGGCAGCCGCGGTGTTCAAGGAGCACGGCGCGCTGAAGGTGGTGGAATGCTGGGGTGACGATGTGCCGGAAGGCAAGGTCACGTCCTTTACGATGGCGGTGCAGCGCAAGGAGGATGAGGCGGTGGTGTTCTCGTGGATCCTGTGGCCGTCACGCGAGAAGCGCGACACTGGCATGAAGGCGGCGATGGCCGACCCGCGCCTGAAGGAAGGCATGGATCCGATGCCGTTCGACGGCCAGCGGATGATCTTTGGCGGCTTCGAGGTGATTGTCGACGAGTAAGCGCGCCGGGCGCCGGCGTGGCAGCGCCGGCGCGCAGCAAGCGAGTTCAGATCAGGTGGAAGACCATGCCCAGGGCAATCGCGCCACCCAGGGTTTCCACTGCTGCGAGGGCGAGAAGGTTCTTCAGTACGAAAGCGTCTTCTTTCTTCGTCACCATGGTCTGTCTCCCGGTCATTGGACTTGTTCTGAGGCACCATCGGCTGCGGCGATCCGGCGTTTGCGGTGCCAGGCCGTCGATGTGAGTCCAGTAGACCGCATCCGGACGTTGGCCGGAAGCTGGCGAAAACCCGCTCGGCGAAAACCCGGATTCCTTCAGGAATGTGACAGGGCCATGATTGACAGGCTTCGCAGGGCGCGTTTGCGGCCTGCCGGCAACGCGGCATGGCAATGGCCCACATTTGGGGGATGTCCGCCGTGGCGCGATGCGCCAGGATCAAGGCGTGGGTGGTCGAGCAGATTGCCCCGCTACCATTTGAGCCCCGCTGCCTCCCTGGCATGCGGGGCTTTTCTACATGGGCCGCGGGCGCCTCAGCGCGCCTGCAGGATGGTTTCGATGCGGGCGGCGGCCTCGCGCAGCGGCCCCAGGAAGCGCGTCTCCAGCTGGGCCTGGTCGCGGCTGCCCAGCACCATGCTGAAGCCCAGCCCGGCCACCGCCTTGCCGGCCTGGTCGCGCAACGGCACCGAGATCCCGGCGTAGCCGTCCACCAGCTCGCTCACCAGCACACAGTAGCCGTCGGTGCGCACCTGCCGCAGCGTGCGCGCCAGCGCCGTGCGCGAGCTGACCGTGAACGGCGTCAGCTTGCGCAGCGTGGCGCCTGCCAGGTAGGCCTCGAGCGCGTCATCGTCGAGGCCGGCCAGCAGCACGCGGCCAAGCGAATGCGCATAGGCCGGCATGCGCCGTCCCAGCGCCATGTCCACGCGCAGCAGCTGGCGCGGCTCCTCGCGCGCCACCAGCACCACGGATTCCGCATCGAGCACGCCCACCGAGCAGCTTTCGCCCAGGGACTCGCACAGCCCCTGCAGGTAGGGCCGCGCCACCTGCGGCAGGCTCATCGAGGCAAAGTAGGCATAGCCGAGCTCCATCACCCGCGGCGTCAGCGCAAAGTGGCGGCCGTCCTGCGCCACGTAGCCGTTGTGCTCCAGGGTCAGCAGCAGCCGGCGCGCGGCGGCGCGGGTCACGTCGAGCTGCTCGGCGACGTCCTGCATGGTCAGGCGTTCCGCGCCGCCGGCGAACAGGCGCAGCAGCGCCAGGCCCTTGCTCAGCGATTCCAGCAGTTCGTCTTTCTTGGCGGCTTCGGCTTGCGGCATTTCGGCTTAATACGGGGAAATGGAGGGGAGATCATATGGTTCTCCATGCCGCGCCGGACTTGCGCCAGCGGCCGGCATGTCCGTATGATAGCGTTTTCCGAACAAATGTTCGCAAAACAAAATTCACGGAAAAACGTGCCGCCACCGATGCGGGACGGCACAACGAAACCGGAGACAGCAATGAAGGTGATCACCGCACGCGAAGCGGCGGCACTGGTGCAGGACGGCTGGACCGTGGCCAGCGCGGGCTTTGTCGGCGCCGGCCATGCCGAGGCCGTGACCGAGGCGCTGGAGCAGCGCTTCCTGCAGAGCGGGCTGCCGCGCGACCTGACGCTGGTGTACTCGGCCGGGCAGGGCGACCGCGGCGCGCGCGGCGTGAACCACTTCGGCAATGCCGGCATGACCGCCAGCATCGTCGGCGGCCACTGGCGCTCGGCCACGCGGCTGGCCACGCTGGCCATGGCCGAGCAGTGCGAGGGCTACAACCTGCCGCAGGGCGTGCTGACGCACCTATACCGCGCCATCGCCGGCGGCAAGCCCGGCGTGATGACCAAGATCGGCCTGCACACCTTCGTCGACCCGCGCACCGCGCAGGATGCGCGCTACCACGGCGGCGCCGTCAACGAGCGCGCGCGCCAGGCCATTGCCGAGGGCAAGGCATGCTGGGTCGATGCGGTCGACTTCCGCGGCGACGAATACCTGTTCTACCCGAGCTTCCCGATCCACTGCGCGCTGATCCGCTGCACCGCGGCCGACGCCCGCGGCAACCTCAGCACCCATCGCGAAGCCTTCCACCATGAGCTGCTGGCGATGGCGCAGGCGGCCCACAACTCGGGCGGCATCGTGATCGCGCAGGTGGAAAGCCTGGTCGACCACCACGAGATCCTGCAGGCCATCCACGTGCCCGGCATCCTGGTCGACTACGTGGTGGTCTGCGACAACCCCGCCAACCACCAGATGACGTTTGCCGAATCCTACAACCCGGCCTACGTGACGCCATGGCAGGGCGAGGCAGCAGTGGCCGAAGCGGAAGCGGCGCCGGTGGCTGCCGGCCCGCTCGACGCGCGCACCATCGTGCAGCGCCGTGCGGTGATGGAACTGGCGCGCCGTGCGCCGCGCGTGGTCAACCTGGGCGTGGGCATGCCGGCAGCGGTCGGCATGCTGGCGCACCAGGCCGGGCTGGACGGCTTCACGCTGACCGTCGAGGCCGGCCCCATCGGCGGCACGCCCGCGGATGGCCTCAGCTTCGGTGCCTCGGCCTACCCGGAGGCGGTGGTGGATCAGCCCGCGCAGTTCGATTTCTACGAGGGCGGCGGCATCGACCTGGCCATCCTCGGCCTGGCCGAGCTGGATGGCCACGGCAACGTCAATGTCAGCAAGTTCGGCGAAGGCGAGGGCGCATCGATTGCCGGCGTCGGCGGCTTTATCAACATCACGCAGAGCGCGCGCGCGGTGGTGTTCATGGGCACGCTGACGGCGGGCGGGCTGGAAGTCCGCGCCGGCGACGGCGGCCTGCAGATCGTGCGCGAAGGCCGCGTGAAGAAGATCGTGCCTGAGGTGTCGCACCTGAGCTTCAACGGGCCCTATGTGGCGTCGCTCGGCATCCCGGTGCTGTACATCACCGAGCGCGCGGTGTTCGAGATGCGCGCTGGCGCAGACGGCGAAGCCCGCCTCACGCTGGTCGAGATCGCCCCCGGCGTGGACCTGCAGCGCGACGTGCTCGACCAGTGCTCGACGCCCATCGCCGTTGCGCAGGACCTGCGCGAAATGGATGCGCGGCTGTTCCAGGCCGGGCCCCTGCACCTGTAATCCTGTCATTCGCGGCCGGCCGGGCAAGCACCGCCGCCATATGCATCAGTCAGACGGGCCGGCCATGACCGGTTCGCGAGGAGGCTCGCCACGATCTGTCATGACATTACTGAACCGCTGTCGCTTCATCCCACGACATCTTCAAGGACTTCACGCCAATCGGCGCGGCCTATGACCTGCCCATCGTGATGGTGGTCAACCCGCAGGCGATGCCGGACGTGACCAGCCTGCAGCAGTACATCGCCAAGGCCAAGGCCAAGCCCGGCGCGCTGAACTACACCAGCGCCGGCAATGGCAGCTTCGGCCACCTGTCGACCGAGCTGCTGAAGAACCTGGGCCACTTCGACGTGCAGCACGTGCCGTACAAGGGCAGCGCGCCCGCCATCTCCGACCTGCTGGCCGGCCAGGTGCCGATGATGTTCTCGGACATGATCGCCGCGCTGCCGCACATCAAGGCCGGCAAGCTGCGCCCGATCGCGGTGGGCTCGGCCAAGCGCGTGAGTTTCACGCCCGACGTCAAGACGGTGGCCGAGCAGGGCTTCCCGGGCTTCGACGCCACTGCCTGGGGCGGCCTGCTGGCGCCGGCCGGCACACCCACGGAGGTGGTGGCCACGCTGTCGGCCGAGCTGAAGAAGGCGCTGGCCGATCCGGGCGTGCAGCAGAAGATGCTGGGCGCCGGCACGGTGGCCGCCTATATGCCGCCCGAGCAGCTGGCCGCGCGCATGAAGGCCGACTACAGCAAGTGGGGCAAGGTGATCCAGGACAACGGCATCCGTGGCGACTGAGTGATTCGGATGCCGCTCAGGTGGCCCGTCTGAAGCTCAGGCGGGCTGCTGCCCTTGCGCCTGGCTGGCCGGCAGCGCCGGCAAGGGCAGCGCCGGCTGGCAGGCGGCCGCGGCCAGGCCAAGGAACTGGCTGGAGGTGCGCAGGAACTGCTGGCAGGTCTGGCGGAAAAGCTCGAAGTCCATGTAGGTCTCGGTGAGTTGGGGTGGCGCGGTCCGGCCGTGGCCGCCGCGCCGCCGGCATCTTGCGTGGTGGATATGACAGTTTCTTGAAATCCCGCCAGCCTGTGCCGCCATCTGTCGCGCCAGTCGCACGGCGCTGCCAGAATGCCCACTGTGCTGGCAGAGGTGCTAAAATCTAAGTCTTTGATTCTCTTGGCCAAATGCTGCAGCCAGCATGGCCGTGCCGGAACCCTCCCGGCGCCAGGCGAGAGTCAGGGCGAGATGAGTTCCAGACGCGTATCCGTTTGTGCCGGGTTCGCCTCCCGCCAGACACCGATACCCATGACCACTACGAACGCACCAGAAGCCACTACCGCGGGGCAGACCGCCGTGCAGACATTCGACAGCTTTGGCCTGGACGCGCGCATCCTGCGCGCCTTGTCCGAGCAGGGCTACACCACGCCCACCCCGATCCAGGCACAGGCCATCCCGGTCGTGCTGATAGGCAAGGACATGATGGGCGCCGCGCAGACCGGCACCGGCAAGACCGCGGGCTTCGCGCTGCCGATCATCCAGCGCCTGCTGCCGCTGGCCAATGCCAGCGCCTCGCCGGCGCGCCACCCGGTGCGCGCGCTGATGCTGACCCCCACGCGCGAACTGGCCGACCAGGTCTATGACAACGTCGCGCGCTACGCCAAGCACACCGACCTGCGCAGCACCGTGGTGTTCGGCGGCGTCGACATGAACCCGCAGACCGACGCCCTGCGCCGCGGCGTGGAGATCCTGGTGGCAACGCCCGGCCGCCTGCTGGACCACGTGCAGCAGAAGTCGGTCAACCTGTCGCAGGTGCAGATGCTGGTGCTGGACGAAGCCGACCGCATGCTCGACATGGGCTTCCTGCCGGACCTGCAGCGCATCATCAACCTGCTGCCGGCGCATCGCCAGACGCTGCTGTTCTCGGCTACGTTCTCGCCGGAAATCAAGCGGCTTGCCTCCAGCTACCTGAAGCACCCGGTCACGATCGAAGTGGCACGCAGCAACTCGACCAACGAGAACGTGCGCCAGATGGTGTACCTGGTCGAAGACGGCCACAAGCAGGCGGCGGTTGTGCACCTGCTCAAGCAGCGCGCCGAGCAGGGGCTGTCGCGCCAGTGCATCGTCTTCGTCAACAGCAAGATCGGCTGCTCGCGCCTGGCGCGCCATTTGGAGCGCGAGGGCATCAACGCCGCCGCCATCCACGGCGACAAGACCCAGACCGAGCGCATGCAGACGCTGGAAGGGTTCAAGAGCGGCACCATCGACGCGCTGGTCGCCACCGACGTGGCCGCGCGCGGGCTGGATATTCCCGACATGCCGTGCGTGGTCAACTTCGACGTGCCGTACAGCGCCGAAGACTATGTGCACCGCATCGGCCGTACCGGCCGGGCCGGCGCCAGTGGCGATGCGCTGTCGATCTACGTGCCGGGCAATGACGAGCGCCTGCTGTCCGATATCGAGAAGCTGATCAAGCGCAGCATCCCGCGCGGCAAGCTGGAAGGCTTCGACCCGACCGGCGAGCGCGCCCGCCAGGGCGATACCGAGCGCCGCCGCGAGCGTAGCGACGTGCGTCGCGCGCGCGGCAACGGCGAGGGCGAAGAGCGTCCGCGCCGCCACGAGCACAGCGCCAACCGCCAGGTGTTCCGTGCCTCGGATGATCCGTTCTTCTCGCGCCCGTACGAGCCCAGCGCCGCCAGCGTCGCCCAGGCCAAGGCGGCCGATGAAGTGGCTGCCGCGCTGAGCCGCGGCCGCCAGGCGCCCAAGCGGCCGGTGGCTGCCCTGCTGGGCGGCGTGCCGCGCAAGTCCTGATCTGATCCTGCCGTAGCTGAAAATGGCCCGCCTTGAACTGCACCCCAAAAGTTGGACGTTGATCCAATCTTTGGGGTGTTTTTCATGACGAAGTACGACGAGGCGTTCAA